>NZ_JAQUAL010000020.1:0-32408 GCF_028687295.1 Simplicispira sp. | reverse complement strand
GCGTTCATGGCGGTTTCCTGTGGGGGGCGCAACGCAGCGTCGGCCTTGTGGGCACTGGCTGGGCAGCGGATGGGTTGGAGGGCAAGTTTATGCACAGTGCCGCGCTATGTGCTTTCGTTTTTGTGCCACGTTTACCCTTGTTTCAGAAAGGATCTTTCCTGAAACAATCCACCCATGAACAATTTGGACAAATTTGACATCGCCATCCTCAGCGAACTGCAAACCGATGCACGCCTGACCAACGCCGAACTGGCCCAGCGCGTGGGCCTGTCGGCGGCGCCCTGCTGGCGGCGCGTGCGGGCGCTGGAGGAGGCGGGCTACATCCTGGGCTACCGCGCCGAGATCGATCGCCACAAAATCGGCCTCGGGGTGCTGGCCTTTGTGCGCCTGGACGCCGAGCGCAGCACGGGCGGCCTGACGCGCGCCATGGAGGAGGCCATCCGCCAGATTCCGGAGGTGGTGTCGTGCCACTACATCAGCGGCACCGGCACGTTCGAGCTGCAAGTGGTGGCCCGCGATCTGGACAGCTTCTCGCAATTTGCGCGCGAGGTGCTGCTGAACCTGCCCAATGTGAAGGACATGCACACCAGTTTTTCACTGGGCGAGGTCAAGGCGGGCGGCGCGCTGCCGCTGGCGCACCTGGTGCGCTGAATGCGCGCCCGCTGCCAGCAGCGCCACCACCTTGAACAAGCTACTATTTTGATAGCTGCTAGCGCTTATCCTGCGGGCTTTAGAAGCCGATTTTGCTTAAATTTTAGACACTACCCTCAGCGCGGCCACAGCGCCCACAGGCGCAGCCCCTGCTTGAGGCGCCCGGCAATATCACCCGCATCCTGACCCCAGCCGGTGAAGTAATCCGCGCGCACGGCACCGATGATGGCGCTGCCGGTGTCCTGCGCCAGCACCAGGCGCTGAATCTGGCCGGTGGGGCCGCTGGAGGCCATCCACACCGGCGTGCCATACGGAATGCTCTGGCGGTCTACGGCAATCGAGCGCCCGGGTGTCAGCGCCACACCCTGGGCGCCGCGCGGGCCAAATTCGGCGTCCAGGCCCTCCAGCGGCTCTTCCTTGAAGAACACGTAGCGCGGGTTGCTCCAGAGCATCTCGGGCACGCGCTGGGGGTTTTGCGCAATCCAGGCTTTGATGCCCGGCCAGGTAGCGTCGCGCACCAGGTTTTGGTCGAGCAGCCAGCGGCCCACGCTGCGGTAGGGGTGGTCGTTGGTGGCAGAAAACGCCACACGCACCATGCGCGTGCTGCCGTCGGGCTCGGTGATGCGCAGCCTTCCTGAGCCCTGGATGTGCAGCACCAGCGCATCAATCGGATCAGCCAGCCAGGCAATGGCGCGCCCTTGCAGCGCGGCCTGCGCTTCGGGCAGGGTGTCAATTTGCTGGCGCGAATACCAGGGCTTGCGCGATGCCAGACCGGCAGGCGCGCGGTACAGCGGCACGGTGTAGCCGTTGCCGGGCTGGCGCATGGCGACCAGTTCGGGCTCGTAGTAGCCGGTGAGCAGGCCATCGGGGCTGCCGTTGGTGGCCTCAATGCGGTAGGGCTGCAGGCGTTCGAACAAAAAGGCGCGCTGCTCCTGGGGCGTGCCGATGCTCAGGCGGCGCACCTGCGGGCACAGCGCCACGAAGGCCGGCGGGGGGCGCTCGCAACTGCGCACCCAGGCATTCCAAGCCTCGTGCAACGCATCGCTGTCCAGGCCAGGCAGTTCTTGCCAGGCGACGGGCACCCAGCGGCTGCCAGGCTGTGCCATGGGAGCCCCACCTGCCACGGCAGGCGCAGGCGGGGAGACAGAAGGTGCCACGCGGGCGGGAACGCCGGGCGACGGCGGGGCAGGCGCTCGCGTGGAGCAGGCCGCCAGCGCCGCAGCCACCAGGGCTGCGGCAGCAAGGCGCAGGAGTGCGGTTTTCATGGTGCCGATTTTGCTTGAAGCGGCGACAAGCCAGCGCCGATAGCTTTCGTCCTACAGCCATACAGCCTGGGTGCTGTTACGGTGTCCCGTATAGGGCGCTGCATCATCGCCCCGCATTTCACCTTCAAGGAACACATCCATGCACATGCGCAAACACCTCATTCTGGGCACTGCCCTCACCGCCTTGTTCATCAGCGGCTGCGCCAACATGAGCGACACCCAGCGGCGCACCGCCACCGGTGCGGGCGTGGGTGCGCTGGCCGGTGCCGTCATCAGCTCGGCCACGGGCGGCAGCGCGGGCACGGGCGCCGTCATTGGCGCGGGCGTGGGTGCTTTGGGCACCTATGTCTGGTCGCAAAACATGGAGCGCCAAAAACGCGAGATGGAGCAGGCCACCCAGGGCACGGGCGTATCGGTGTCGCAAACCCAGGACAACCAGCTCAAACTGGACATCCCCAGCGACATCTCCTTTGACGTGGGCCGCTCCGACATCAAGGGCAACTTTGCCCCGGTGCTCGATCGCTTTGCCGCCAGCCTGCGCGCCAACCAGAGCACCGACGTGCGCATCGTCGGCCACACCGACAACACCGGCAGCGATGCCATCAACAACCCGCTGTCGGTGGACCGTGCCAACAGCACACGCAATTACCTGACGGCCCGCGGCGTCAGCGGCGCACGCATCCAGACCGAGGGCCAGGGCTCTTACCAACCCATTGCCAGCAACAACACCGCCGAGGGCCGCTCGCGCAACCGCCGCGTGGAAATTTTTGTCGGCGAACGCCCCCGCAACTGAGCCTGCGCCCGCGCGGGCGGCCTCAATGGCTGTCGCGCAGCAGGTTGGCCAGTTCCACCGCTGACTTGACCTGCATCTTGTCGAACACCCGTGCGCGGTGAACTTCGACGGTGCGCACGCTGATGTCGAGTTGGTCGGCAATGAGCTTGTTGGGCAGCCCCTCAACCACGCACTGCATGACGGCGCGCTCACGGTCGGTGAGGTCATCCAGGCGCTGGCGCAGGTCGTCGCGCTGACTCAGGTGCGCCAGGCGCGCAGCAGACTGCGCCAGCGCCTGCTCGATGCGATCGACCAGGGCGTTGTCGGAAAAAGGCTTTTCGCAAAAATCAAAAGCGCCGCGCTTGACGGTGTCCACCGCCGTGGGCACATCGGCATGGCCGGTGAGAAAAATCACCGGCATGGCCGCGACAGCGCCACGCGCCAGCAGCGCATCGAACAAGGCCAGGCCGCTGGTGCCGGGCATGCGCACATCCAGCAGCAGGCAGCAAGGCTGGCGCTGCGGCGAGCGTGAGGCCAGGGCCGCCTCAAAGGCCTCGGCGCTGTCAAAAGACTCGCTGGGCAGGCGGCGCGTGCGCAGCAGCCACGCCAGCGCCTCGCGCACGCTGGCGTCGTCATCGACGATATAGATGGTGGCGTTGGCAACAGGCTCCATGGTTCAAACAGTCTTGGGGGTATCTTGCTCCGGCACCACCGCCGGCAGGGTAAAGGTGAACACCGTACCACGGGGCTGGTGGGGTGCAAATCCCAAAAAACCGCCATGCTGCTCCACCACGGTGCGGCACAGGCTCAGACCCAGGCCCATGCCCTCAGGGCGGGTGGTGAAAAATGGGGTAAAGAGCTGGCGCGCAATCTCCTCGGTCAGGCCACAGCCCACATCAGCCACAGAAAACTCCAGCCAGCCGCTGCGTGCGTTGGAGGCGGCCCGGCGCACCCGCACTTCCAGCACGCGCGGCGCGATGCCGGGCTCGTCCATGGCCTGCATGGCGTTGCGCGTGAGGTTGAGCAACACCTGCTCCACCATGGTGCGGTCACACAGTAACAGGGGCAGGCCCGCCTCCACATGCACCCGCACACGCACATCGAGTTTGCGTGCTTGCAGCATCACCAGCGGCAGCACGGCGTCCAGCAACTCCTGCGCGGCCACGGTTTCACGCGACTGGTCGCGGCGGCGCACAAAATCGTGCACGCTTTTGATGACGCGGCCCGCCCGCTCGGCCTGCATGGCAATGCGCTGCATGGCAGTGCGCATGTCGTGCAAATCGGCCTGCAGGCTGGCGCCCTGGTGCTCCTGGGCAGCGTCCAGCAGGTTCAAAGAACCGGTGGCGTAGCTAGAGATGGCGGCCAGCGGCTGGTTGAGCTCGTGACTGAGCAGCGAGGCCATCTCGCCCACCGTGGCCAGCCGCGCCGTGGCTTGCAGGCGCTCTTGCGAGGCGCGCGAGATCTCTTCCACCCGCTTTTGCTCACTGATGTCCAGAAACGCGCTCATCCAGCCGGTGTGCTGGCCCACGGCGTTGATCAGCGGCGCCTCAATGATGAGCACCGGAAAGCGCGTGCCGTCCTTGCGCATGAACACCGATTCAAAGCCTTCGCGGGGCGGCATGTGGCCGGCAAAGCGCACGGCCTGGCGCTGCTGGTACTCTTCCACCAGTTCCGGCGGCCAATAGGGCGCAGACGTGCTTTGCCCCAGCAGCTCGTGGGCCTCAAAACCGACCATTTCGCAAAATGCCGGGTTGACGTAGGTGATGCGCCCTTGCAGGTCACGGGCGCGCAGGCCGGTGATGAGCGAGTCCTCCATGGCTTTGCGAAACGCCAGCGCGTCGCCCAGATCGCTTTCAGCACGCAAGCGGCGGCGGTTGTCGCGCACCAGCACCACCAACACCGTAACCAGGGCAATCGACATGGCCGTGACCAGCGCGGTCAGCACGTTCGGGAACAGGCTGGGGGCACTGTGCCAGCTGTCCATGCGCAGGACAATGGTGTTGCCCGGCAAATCCAGCAGCTGCTGTGCGGTGAACATGCGGCTGCCCCGGCGCACCGCACCCAGCATGGCCAAGCGGGTGCCGTCGGCCTCGGTGAACGACACCTCCTGGCGCCGTGTCAGGCTGTGGCCCACCAGTTCGACCAACATGCTCTGCAACCCGTAGGTAGCGACCAGATACCCCTCTTCGTGCCCGGTGGAAATCAGGGGCAGGCACAGCTCCACCATCTCCGATCCCAGCCCATCGCCGTGGGGCTGGAAGTAACTGCTGGAATACGCAGGCCCGTTGAGGCGGCGCGCATTGGCACAGGCCAGTGCCGTATCGGAATGGGTGCCATCGCGCACGCCCTCCGTCCACTGCACCGCCGAAAAAGGCGACTCGGCATGGGCGCGCGGGCGCAGCGCACTATCGCGCCACTCAAGGCGCACCAGTTCGCGGTGCTCACGCAGCAATGCCTGCGCCAAACCCTCCCAGGCCAGCGGTTCGATGGCGCCAGTTTGCAGGGCTTGCAGGTTTTGCAGGTTGCGGGCCAAAGCGGTGCGGATGTCGGACACGGCATCGGCCGCATCGCGCTCCAGCTGCGCCTGTACCACGCTGGCCTCATAGCGGCCAGCCAGCCACACCAGGGTGACGAGCATGGCCGCCACCAGGGCTACCAGCAGCGTCCACAAAGACCAGCGGCGCCAGGCGCCTTGCCAGTAGCGCCAGAGCCAGTGCAGGGCCAGCAGCCTCACAGGACGCGGTGCTCCAGCGCAGGCAGCTGGGTGCGCACTTGCTGCAGGCGCTGGGCCTGTAGTTCGCCCAGCACCACGCCAGCGCCCTGCGCCCGCTGCGCCAGCACCTCGCCCCAGGGGTCAATCAGCATGCTGTGGCCCCAGGTGTGGCGACCGTTCTCGTGCACGCCGCCTTGTGCCGGGGCCAGTACGTAGGCCTGGTTTTCGATGGCGCGGGCACGCAACAGCAGCTCCCAGTGCGCCTGACCAGTGGTGAAAGTGAAGGCACTGGGCACCAGCAACAGATCGGCCCCGGCGCGGGCGTGGGCCCGAAACAGCTCAGGAAAGCGCAGGTCATAGCACACGCTCAGGCCCACACGCCACGGCTGGCCGTTGCGGGCCACCAGGGTGAAGACCACTGGCTCGGTGCCGGGCTCGATGCGGGCGCCCTCGTCGTAGCGCTCATGCCCGTTATCAAAGCGAAACAGGTGGATCTTGTCGTAGCGCGCCACGCACTGCCCGCCGGGGTTGTACACCAGCGTGGTGTTGCGCACCCGCTGCGCATCGGCGCAGGCCAGGGGCAGCGTGCCGCCCACCACCCACAAGCCCAGTTGCCGCGCTGCCTCGGCCAGAAAGCTTTGTACCGTCCCTTGTCCGGGGAATTCGGCCCAGGCCAGCTTGTCGGTATCGCGCCAGCCCATGGCGCCAAAGTATTCGGGCAGCACGGCCAGTTCGGCACCGGCGCCCGCCGCCTGCTCCAGCAGGTGGCGGGCGGTGGCCAGGTTGTCGGCCAACGCAGTGCTGGAGACCATTTGCAAAGCGGCTATTTTCATGGGGCATCTCCGGTGACAGGGGGCAGCGTGGTGGCGGGGGCGCTGGCGGGCATGGCGGGCACAGCAGCGGGCGGACTGGCCGCACCACCTGCCGTGCGCTGCGCGCGGCGCAGCGGCACCACGCGCGGCTCGGCCCAGGTGCCATCGATGCGGAACTCCTGTGTGGCCGCCGCAATCAGCGGGCCGCGCAAAAACACCTGCGCCAAAAAACTGCCCAACCCCACCACCGGGTTGATGGCCGTGGCCACCAAAGAGGCGGTCATGGCGTTGATTTCAGGCACCACCACCACGTGCAAGTCCTGGGTTTCGTGGTCAATGTCCGCGCGCCCCTCCATCAGCACGGCGGCGTTCACGCCCTTCATTTGCAGGTTGTTGGTGATGGCCACACCCTGCTCTATGCGCACGTCACCGCGCACAAAATCAAAGGCGAAACCGTCGCTGAATACGTCCCGGAAATCCAGATTCAGACGCCGGGGCAGCGACTGCAGGCTCAGCACACTGAGCAGCTTGGCCAGCCCCGGATCGGCCTTGAGGAACTGGCCCGTCTCTACCTGCAAGTTGATCTGTCCCGACATGGAGGGGTAGTCCGGCGACAACGGCGCACCGCGCCAGGCCACCTGCCCCTGCAATCGTCCCTGGCCCCGGCGCACCACATCGGCCATGCCAAAACGCTGCAACAACTCGCCTGCATCGCGGATGTCGAGCTTGAAGTTCAGCACCGTGCGGCGCAGTGGCCCCGTGCGCGGGCCAGGTGCCTCGCCTGCGCCCAGCAGCGCCCAGTTGCCGTTGGCGGTGAAGGTGGCTTCAGGGGTGCTCAGATTGAGCTTGTGCAGGCGCCATTCGCGCTGCACGCCTTCGCCGCCGCGGTTGGTGGCGGCTATCTCCACGCGCCCGAGTTTGTGCCCGCGCAGCTCAAAGTCTTCGACCACGATGTCCAGGGCAGGCAGCTGGCGCGGTTGCTCGTCCAGCAAGGCTTCGACTTGCGTGGAAGCACTTTGCGGCACGCTCAAGCGCGAGAGCCGGGCAAACAGGCGCCCGGCGGGGCTCTCCGTGCCACCGGCCGGGCGGTATTCAACGTAGCCGCTGAGTTGTGCAGCATCCAGGTTGGCGCGCCAGACACCGCCCTCGCGCGAGCCACCGGCCACCACGTTATGCAAAGTACGCCCCTGCACCGTCAGTTCACGGGCACGCACGGCCAGCACCGTGGGCAGGTAATCCGAGGCGCCCTGGGCGGCGGATTCCTGCTCGGTCTGCTCAAGCTGGGCGGACGGCACCGCAGGCGCTGGCGTAGCAACCGCCGCCACCCCGGACAGCAGCAATGGCTCCCAGGCGTCCACATCCAGCAAGGCCAGCTGGATGTTGGCCGCCACCCCGCGCGCGGGCAAGGCCATCGCCTCGTCCGGGGCCAGGCCCACGGCGATGGCGCCGCGCAGCACCTGCGGCGCAGGCCCACTCAGGTCACGCACATACTGCACCTGGCCCAACGTGCCCCATTGCAATGTGAACTGTTCGTGCAGCGGTGCAGGCGCGCTGGTGCCGGGCTCTGGCGTCGCCACCGATTCGCGGGTCAGGCGACTCTCCAGGCGCAGCGGCACACTGCTGTCGGCGGTTTTGGCCAACGGCGCAGGCAGGGCCAGCGCCATACCCTGCAAGCTGCTGTGGATTTGCAACTCGGGCACGCCCCGGCGCAAGGTCAGTGCCAGGGTATAGGGCGTGCTGCCGCTGGCATGCTGCGCCAGGCGCGAGAGCAAACCCAGCTCCCGCGCTTGCTGCAAGCCCTGTGCCGAGGCCACGCCCTGGGCGCGCAACTGCAAGGCCGATTCGGTGGGCGCAGCGCCCGCAGGCAGTGCGCGCATGCCGCCTTCAAAGCGCACTTCGCCGCCCAGCGCACTGGCCTGCACGCCCTGCAAAGCAAAGCCGGTGTGCGTGAACTGCACCGTGCCGCGCGCACGCGCCAACACCGGGGTATCGGGGGTCATGCGCACCTCGTTGCCCGCCAGCACCACGCTGCCTTGCACCTTGGTGTTGTGAATATCGCTGATGGGCAAACTCAGGTTCAGCTGCAAATCGGCGTTGCCACTGCCACTGGCCTGGGCCAGCGCCTGCCCGGTCATGGCGTCCAGCGGCGAGTTGCGCATGAACGCCAGCAGCTCAGGCAGCGGCCCGCGCGCCTGCGCACTGACGGCCACCACGGTGTGGGACAGGTCGGGGATGTGCGCCTGCACCTTGGCCAGGCGCGTGTTGCGTATGCCCGCAAAGGTGCCGCTGGCGTCACGCACCTGCATGGAAGAGCGCTCAAACACCAGCTCACCAGCCAGTTGGGTCAGCGCGGGCCAGGGCAGCTCGCCCGCGCTTTGCAGGCCGGGGGGCACGTAGGCGTAGGTCACATCCTTGACGCGGGCGGCAATCCGGAACTCGCCCAGTTTGGGGTTGTTGAACGGCATGTCGTGCAGGTCGCCCTTGACGCGAAAGTCCGCGCTGGTGGCCACGCCCGCCACCACGGCGTCGCGCACATAGTGGCGGGCATCCTGGGGAATGGACAATGGCAGGTAGCGGTGTACCCGCGTGCCATCGGCGCGGCTGAGGGTGCCGCTCAAGTCCAGCACACCCGGAAAGCGCGAACGGCTGGCCGATCGCGCAGGATCGCTGGTGTGCCAGGTGGCGCGCAGCTGGCCCTGGGCATCGGCGTTAGCAAAGTGCGTTTCGCCCACCTGCACGGCAATGCGCTCGCCAGCCAGTTGCCAGCGCACCTCGCTGCGCAGCTGTGCCAGTGGCAGCCAGGGATCTTCAAATACGCCGGGCAGCACCAGGGCGCCATCGGTCATGCCCACCGTGGCCTTGCCTGCGGCCTGGGTCATTTCCAGCTCCACGTTGGCGCCGCGCAGGCCCAATGCCCCGCTGGTGCCCACAGGTGCTGCGCTGGCCAGTGCCAGGCCCGTGACGCGGGCGCGCACCTGGTAACTGCGTGGAGCATCCCAGGGCCCTTGCCAGTGAGCCTGCACGGTGTCCACCAGTCCTTCCGGGGTGTAGGTGCGCAATGCTTCATGGGTGGCCTCGCCCAGAGGCAGGCGCTGGGCCACGCGCGCCAGCGCGGCCAGATCCAGCCGGTCGGCCTGGAATTCGCCCTGCGCCGATGCTTTGCCGCCGGGGTTGGTGTAGCGCACGCGCAGGTTGCCGCCCGGCCAGTGCAGGCCGTCGTCGCCCACCCATTGCAGGCCCTGCGTGTACAGCTCAAAGCCCCCTGCCAGCCGCCGCGCGCCCAGGCGCCCCTGCACCGAGGGCAGCCGCAAAGGCTCCAGCTGCGGCGCCAGCGTGGCATTGACGTTGGCCAGCGCCACATCGGCGACGGCGCCCACCCACTGGCCGCGCTCCAGGCTCAACCAGGCACGCAATGCGCCCCGGCCCTGTGCCAGCGCCACGCCCAGGTCGGCGTGCAGGTGCAGGCGGGACACATCCACCCGCGCAAAATTGGCAAACAGCTGCCCGCTCCACTGCTGCCAGCGGCCACTGTGCGTGGACAGCAGCGGCTGGCGAAACAGCCCGGTGATGTGAAAACGATCGCCCCACTGGGGCGGCGGCGTGGCGTCCAGCCGCAGTTGATGGCGCCAGGCGCCGTTGCGCAGCAGCACATCGACCTGGCTCAGCGCCAGCGGGGCAGCAGCGCGCTGCTCGTCCGTCCAGCGCACCGTGCCACCGCGCACCACCACCTCGGGTTGCGAAAAAAGCCAATCGACGGCGCGGCTGTCATCGCTGGCACCACCGGGCAAGGGCAGTCCGGCGATGAACACCTGGCCCGTGCGGTCACGGCGAATATCCAGCTCGGGGCGCTCGATGTAGAGCTGCTCAAACCCGAAGCGCCACAGCGAGCGCGGCGACAGCGCCAGCACCACGCGCTGCAAGCGCAGCGCTTCGCGCCCTTGGGCATCCAGCAGCGCCACCTCGCCCAGTTCAATGGAAGGAATCAGCCCCTGCGTGTGCGCTGAGAGGGTGCCAATGCGCACGGGTACCCCCAGCGCGCGTTCGGCCTGCGCTTGCAGCTGCACGCGGTATTCGCCGATTCGCGGCACAATCGCGCCGTGCAGAGCCCCCCAGGCCACCGCCAGCACCAGGGCAGCGGCCAGCAGCAGCCCCAAAGACCACCGCGCAAGCCACGCCAGCCACCGAAGCAGGCGTGGAGGGTGCGAAACAGGGTCAGTCATGGCAGGCGTGGAGGTGGCCAGAATTATGACCCGCAGCCACCGCGCGGATTCCGTGCAACCCAGCGTCGTTTTACATGCGGCTTTGCCCTGCCGCCCAGGCCATGCAGACAGTTTTGACTGACCCCACCGATGCCGCCCCCGGGCCGGCAGCCCACTCCCGTTTTTTCCAGCGCCTGCACCGGCGCTACGGCCCGCAGCTGGCGCTGCTGCCTGCCGGAGCGCCTGTGCGCGCCACCATGGAGCAGGCCCTGGCCGCACTGCTGGCCAGTGGCAACAGCACCGCCACCGCCCTGCGCACACTGCGCCAGCTGGTGATGGAGCGCCTGATGCGCCTGGACTGCGAGACCCGCGCGCCCCTCGAAGTCGTCACCCGCGCCATGACCGAGCTGGCCGAGCTGGCCCTGGACCGCGCCTGCCAGCAAGCCCGCCAGGAACTGGACGAACGCCACGGCACGCCCTGCGGCCCTGACGGCCAGCCAGTGCAGTTCTGGATCATCGGCATGGGCAAACTGGGCGCACGCGAGCTCAACGTCTCCAGCGACATCGACCTGATCTACGTCTATGAGCACGACGGTGACACCGCAGGCACCGCCGACGGGCGCGGTCGCATCTCCAACCACGAGTACTTTGGCCGCGCCGTCAAAATCATCTACAGCCTGATTGGCGACACCACCGAACACGGACTGGTGTTCCGCGTCGATCTGGCACTGCGTCCGCACGGCAACTCGGGGCCACCGGCGGTGTCGCTGGCGGCGCTGGAAGAGTATTTGCAGATCCAGGGCCGCGAATGGGAACGCTTTGCCTGGCTCAAGAGCCGCGTGGTGGCGCCCTTCGATTGCATCGCCAGCCCCCAGGTGCAGGCCCTGCGCGCCGTGGTGCTGCCGTTTGTGTTCCGCCGCTACCTGGACTACAACGTGTTCGACGCCCTGCGCGCCCTGCACCGCCAGATCCGCGACCATGCCGCCCGGCGCAGCGCGGGCCACCCAGAGCGCGCCAACGACGTCAAACTCTCACGCGGGGGCATCCGCGAGCTTGAATTCACCGTGCAACTGCTGCAAGTGGTGCGCGGCGGCCAGTTCCCTGAACTGCGCAGGCGCCCCACCCTGCAAGCCCTGGAGCGCCTCGTGCAAGCGGGCCTGATGCCCGCGCCCACCGCCGAGGCCCTGGCCCAGGCCTACCTGTTCTTGCGCCAGGTCGAGCACCGCATCCAATACCTGGACGACCAGCAAACCCACGTCCTGCCCACCCGCGACGACGACCTGGCCTGGATTGCCCAGACCATGGGGCATGCCGACTGTTGCAGTTTTTTGCACGCCCTGGACGCCCACCGCGAACTGGTGGCGCAAGAATTTGACACCCTGCTGGGCGGCAACGACAAAAAACAATGCAACGGCGGCGGCTGCGGCGGCCCCAACGCCAACGCGGCGCCTCCGCCCGAACTTGAAGCCCTGCTGGAGCAATTGCCCGAGCCCCTGCGCGAGCGCGTTGGAGAGTGGCGCACCCACGCCCGCGTGGGCGCCCTGCGCGAGGAAGCCCGCACGCGGCTGTTCCGGCTGGTGCAGCGCACCGCCCAGTGGCTGCGCGAAGGCCGCGCCAGCGCCACTGCCACCGTGCGCCTGGTGGACTGGCTCGAATCCCTGCTGCGCCGCGAAAGCTACCTGGCCCTGCTGCTGGAGCGCCCCGCCGTCCACGAGCAGCTGCTGCACCTGCTGGGCGCGGCGCGCTGGCCCGCGCGCTATTTGCTGCAACACCCCGGCGTCATCGACGAACTGGCGGGCAGCAGCCTGCTGCAAGAGCGCTTTGTGGCTGCCGACTTCGAGCGCGACCTCTCGCTGCGCCTGGCCTCGCTGCGATCGACCCAGGAAGACGACGACGAAGCCCTGCTCAACCTGCTGCGCCGCGCCCACCACGCTGAAACCTTCCGCACCCTGGCGCGCGACGTGGGCGGCCGCCTGACGGTAGAGCAAGTGGCCGATGACTTGAGCGCGCTGGCCGACAGCGTGCTGCGCATCACCGCCCAGTGGTGCTGGGAGCGCCTGAAAAACCGCCACCGCGAGCAACCCGAGTTCGCCATCATTGGCTACGGCAAGCTCGGCGGCAAAGAACTGGGCTACGGCAGCGACCTGGACATCGTGTTCGTGTTCGATGACGACGACGAGCGCGCCCCCGAGGTCTATGCCGCCTTTGTGCGCAAGCTCATCAACTGGCTCACCGTCAAGACCGGCGAGGGCGATCTGTTCGAGATTGACACCGCGCTGCGCCCCAACGGCAACTCGGGCCTGCTGGTCACCAGCTTCAAGTCGTATGCCGACTACCAGCAGCAGCGCGGCAGCAACACCGCCTGGACATGGGAACACCAGGCCATGACGCGCGCGCGCTTTGTGCTGGGCACCGAGGCCCTGCGCACGCGCTTTGACGCGGTGCGCGCCGCCGTCATCAGCGCCCCGCGTGATGCCCAGGCGCTGCGCGGCGAAATCACCACCATGCGCGCACGCGTGCTGGGTGCGCACCCTGCGCCCCCGGGCCAGTTCGACATCAAGTACAGCGAAGGCGGCATGGTGGACGCCGAATTTGCCATGCAGTACCTGGTGCTGTCGCACTCGGGCACGCACCCGCAGCTGCTGGACAACGTGGGCAACATCGCCCTGCTGCAACGCGCCGAAGCCGCTGGCCTGCTGCCCGCTGGCGTGGGCCAGGCCGCCGCAGCCGCCTACCGCGAGCTGCGCCGTGTGCAGCACCGGGCGCGCCTGGACGAGGCGCCCACCCAGGTCATGCCCCCGGCATTGCAAGCCGAACGCGCCGCCGTGCAGGCGCTGTGGCTGGCGGTGTTTGGCACCCCCTGACATCCGCCCGCCGCCCCATCACATCAAAAAGCATAGCTGCTCGCGCTTATCCCGCAAGGCCTGGGGCCTGTTTTGACCTGAAAACCAGGGCAGCCACACGGCCCCGCCTGCCCTGGCCCGCTCCCGGCACCGCGCTGGCACGGGTTCTGTCATTTCCGCGCAAGCGCGCCGTGGTCATAATCTGCCTGCCCATGAACCTCCTCACCCTCAACATCGACACCATCCCCCTGGGGCAACCCCTGCCCTTTGCGCTGCGCGGCGCTGCCGGGGGGCTGCTGGCACACAAAGGCTTCGTCATCCGCAACCGCGAGGAGCTGGAGGTGTTGCTGGCGCGCGGAGTCCAGCTGTGTGTGGACACCGAAGAGTCGGGCGACAGCCACCGCACCTACCTGTCGCAATTGCAGCGCATGCTGCTGTCGGAAAAACCCCTCAAAGACATCGCCAGCATGCAGATGGAGGCCGCTGCACAGCCAGCGCGCAACCAGGCGGCGCCCGCTGGCCCGTCCAGCTGGCCCGACTTGCAGCAGCGTGCCACCCAGTTGCTGCGCTCGCCGCAGGTGGGCGAGGGCCAGTTTGCCGACCGCTTTCTGGAACTGCACGGCGAACTGGCCCAGCAATGCCTGCAAACGCCCGATGCCACGCTGCTGGCACTGATCCGCATCTCGGGGCAGGAGACGCACATGTACAGCGCCACCCACAGCATGCTGGTGGCCTGCGTGTGCATGGTGGTGGCCCGCGCCACGCTGCGCTGGACCGAAGACCGGGTGCTGCGCATCGGCTGCGCCGCCCTGAGCATGAACTGCGCCATGACCGAGCTGCAAGACCAGCTGGCCGTGCAAAAAGACCCCCTCTCGCCCGGACAGATTGCCGCCGTGGAAAACCACGCCGACCGCACCGTGGCCCTGCTGCAATCGCTGGGCGTGCGCGACACGCTGTGGCTGGACGCAGTGCGCATGCACCACCACCGCGCCCCCGGCACGCTGGCCAGCAAAAGCGAGGCCCAGCAAATGGCCCGCCTGATGCAGCGCGCTGACATTTTTGCTGCGCGCCTGGCACCCCGGGTTTCGCGCACCCCCATGCCAGTCACGGCGGCCATGCAGTCGTGTTACTACGACGAGGCGCACCAGGTCGATGAAGCGGGCGCTGCCATCGTCAAAACCCTGGGCGTGTACCCACCCGGCACTTTTGTGCGCCTGACCAGCCAGGAAGTGGGGCTGGTAGTGCGGCGCGGTGCCACCGCCACCACGCCCAAGGTGGCCGTGCTGCTCAACCGCGAAGGCATGCCCACGGGCGAGATGATTCCGCGCGACAGCAGCCAGCCCGCCTGGAAAATCACCGGCGTGGTTTCGCAGCGCGAAGTGCGCGTGCAAATCCCGCTGGAGCGGCTGCTGGCCATGGTCTGATCAGGCAGGGGCCGCAGCGGCCCGCCACAGCGCCACCTGCTCGGGCAGGCGCTCCAGGGCGTGCAGCCGCAGCACCCCCGCCACCACGCCCTGCCGGTCCAGCGCCGGGCAGCTCCCCCCGGCCCACACGGTCACTGCGGCGGGCAGCGTCTGGCGCAGCTCGCGCAGGGCGGTCAGCACGGCGCTAGCGCCCTGCACGGGCGTAAAGCTCAGGGCTACGATGTCGGCGCGGTGCGCCAGGGCGGCGGCGGCAATCTCGGGCACCGGGGTTTGCGTGCCCAGCGACAGGCAGGCGCAGCCTTCCAGTGCCAGCAGCGCCTCCACCATCAGCAACCCAATGGCGTGCGGCTCGCCCGGAAACGTGGTCAACAGCACCCGGGGGCCCGCCGCGTCGGGGTGCGCGGGCACGCTGGCAATGGCGCCGCGCAGCACGCCGGTGATGCACTCGGTGTAGAGGTGCTCCTCAAACACCTGGAACCGGCCCTGCATCCAAGCGTCGCCCACCGCCGTGGTCAGCGGCGCCACCAACCCGGTGACAAACTGCAATAACCCCAGCCGCAGCGCCGCCTGGGCCAACTGGCGGCGCAGGCCCGGCGCATCGTGGCGTTGCACCAGCGCCAGGCAGGCGGTCACATCGGGCAGCACCGCCGGGCCTGCCTGCGCGTGGCGGGCCCCGGTGGCAACGCCGGCAGCGGGAACCGCCAGGGCCTGCAACGCGGGCAAGTCCAGTGCCACCACGCGCCCAGGGCGATGCCCGGCATCCAGCAGGCGGCGAACCAGGCGCAAGCGCTCGACCTGTTCGGGCGGGTACAGGCGCTCATCAAAGGCATCGCGCGCGGGCTGCGGAAAACCATAGCGGCGCTCCCACACGCGCAGCGTGTCTTTGGACAAACCCGTATCCCGCTCTACTGCGGCAATCGACCAACCGGGGCTGGCCCCGGACATGTGCTCATTCATATATCAAACCTCAAACCGGGCCCATGCCCCATGACCCACTGGCTTGTGCAGCCATCACGGAACGGATTAAAGCGCAGATGGACAAATTGTGCTGAAATATAGAAATGTCCTAGACAAAAAGGAATGTTGTCCATGATGAAGCACCGCAACGGCCCTGCGCGCAGGCCCCACTCCCCCCGGCGGGCACCCACGCCCGCCCAGCCCTCCATGTGGTTACTTTTGTTGGATTTGCTCACACGCCCGTCCCGGAACTTTTGCGCACCGGCACCGCTCCACTCTCCCATGGAGCGCCCAGTGGCGTTCCACCCATTACCGTTGCGAAGCCTTTCAGACCTGCGGGTTCTGTCTGCAATCCCGGAGCGCTTCTCCTCCCTCCCTCACTTATTCGCTCGGGGGCGCTTCGCAACTTTTTTCTTCCCGGCCCAGGTCGGTGGTGTGCGGCCATGAGGGTCGCTGTTGTCGGCTCAGGCATCTCTGGCCTGGCGGTGGCCCACCGCCTGCGCAGTCAAGCCCAGGTCACGCTGCTGGAGGCAGGTGACTACTTTGGCGGCCACACCCACACCGTGGATGTCACCTTGCCCACCGTGCAGGGCCAGCCGGTCACGCATGGCGTGGACACAGGCTTTCTGGTGTTCAACGAGCGCACCTACCCGCAGCTGATTGCCCTGCTGGCCGAGTTGGGCGTGCCCACGGCCCAATCGGACATGTCGTTCTCGGTGCAGGTGCCCGATGCGCGCGGCGGCAACGCGCTGGAGTGGAGCGGCTCCAGCCTGGCCAGCGTGTTTGCCCAGCGCAATAACCTGGTCAGCCCGCGCTTTTGGGGCATGCTGCGCGACCTGCTGCGCTTTAACCGGCTGTGTACGCAGCTGGCGCAGGCCGGGGCGGAGTCGGCCCTGGTGCAGCCGCTGGGCGACTTTCTCAACCAGCACCGCTTTGGCACCGCCTTCCGCGACTGGTATTTTTTGCCCATGCTGGGCTGCATCTGGAGCTGCCCCACCGACCAGATGCTGCGCTTTCCGGTGGCCACCATGGTGCGGTTTTGCCACAACCACGGCCTGCTGCAAGTGAGCGACCGCCCGCAGTGGTGGACAGTGGCCGGGGGCGCGCGCCAGTACGTGGACAAAATCCTGGCCGGTGTGGCCGACAAGCGCCTGTCCACCCCCGTGCGGCGCATTGAACGCAGCGCCAGCGGCGTGCGTGTGCTCACCGACGGCCACGACGAGCACTTTGACCAGGTCGTGCTGGCCGTGCACAGCGACCAGGCGCTGGCCCTGCTGGCCCAGCCCAGCGCCGAAGAACGCGCCGTGCTGGGCGCCATCCGCTACCAGCAAAACCGCGCTGTGCTGCACACCGACACCAGCGTGCTGCCCCAGCGGCGTGCCGCCTGGGCCGCCTGGAACTACGAACGCGCCCCGCACACCGACCGCGAAAGCGCCCGCGTGTGCCTGCACTACCTGCTCAACCAGTTGCAGCCGCTGCCATTCACCCAGCCGGTGCTGGTATCGCTGAACCCCGTGCGCGAGATCGCGCCCCAGCGCGTGCTGGGCAGCTACGACTACGCCCACCCGGTGTTTGACATGGCTGCCATCCGCGCCCAAGGCCATGTGCCACAACTGCAAGGCCGCCAGCACACCTGGTTCTGCGGCGCCTGGACGGGCTACGGCTTCCATGAAGACGGCCTGCGCTCGGGCTTGGCCGTAGCCGACCAGTTGCTGGCCCTGCAACGCGCGCCCCAGGCGCAGGCGGCCTGAGCCATGACCGCGCACCGCCCTGGCCGCCCTGCGGCATCCGCCATTGGCCCGGCCACACCGGCTGCGCTGACCGCTGCGACCCCGCTGGCTGCGGTGGCACCAGCGGTGGCTGCCCCGGCTGCGCCGCTGATCGGCTTCGGCCAGGTGCGCCACACCCGCCTGCGCCCAGCGCACCACGCCTTTGCCTACCGCACGTTTTTCTTGCTGCTGCCCATGCGCACGCTGCAAGCCCAGCCCCGGGCAGCGCTGCCCCTGGCGCTGAACTGCGCGGGGGCCATCAGCTTTCACGACACCGACCACGGCGATGGGCGCAGCGCCGCAGAGGGCGGTGCGCTGGCCTGGCTCGATGGCCTGCTGCACGCCCACGGCATCACCGACGCCACGGGCGAGGCCTGGCTGCATTGCTACCCACGCGTGCTGGGTTACACCTTCAAGCCCGTGAGCTTCTGGTACTGCCACCGCGCGGATGGCAGCCTGCGCGCCATCGTGGCCGAGGTCAACAACACCTTTGGCCAGCGCCACTGCTACCTGCTGGACGCGCCGCGCTACGGCGCCGAACTGCACGCCGACAAGGTGTTCCACGTCTCGCCGTTTTGCGATGTGGCGGGCAGCTACCGCTTTCGCTTTATGCGCACGGAGCGCGGCGGACAGGCGCACACCGTGGTGCGCATAGACCACCACGACGACCAGGGTGTCTTGCTGCAAACCAGCGTCAGCGGCACCTTGGCGCCCATCACCCGCCAGAACCTGCGCCGCGCTCTGTGGGGCTACCCGGCCATGACGCTGGCCACCATCGCCCGCATCCACTGGCATGCCCTGCACCTGTGGGCCAAGCGGGTGGGATTTCGCTCCCTGCCCGTGCCGCCGGCCAGCAGCGTGACGCGTGGCGGCGCGGCGCCTGCGGTATCGCCCACCACGTTGCCCACAGCCTCAGCCGCCACGTCCCGCGCGCCAGCAACCTGGCCCACAGCGTCGCAGCCTGCCACGCCCACCCCATTGCCCGCCACTTCACCGACCGCACCGCCATGAACACCACCACCGCCCCCCGCGCGGCCAGCGCCCTGGCCCCGGCCCGCCTGCCCGCCAACATCCCCGCCAGCGCCCGCACCGCCCTGCGCCTGCTCGCGCGCCTGCAACACGGCGCGCTCACAGTGCAGTTGCCCGACGGCAGCGTGCAGCACTTTGGCCCCGGCGGCGGCACCGTGGCCGCCATCACCCTGAAAAACTGGAACGTCTTTGCCGCAGCGCTCAAGTCCGGCGACATCGGCTTTGCCGAGAGCTACATCGCGGGCGACTGGACCACCCCGCACCTGGCCGAGCTGCTCAAGCTGTTGATTGCCAACCGCCAGGCCATCGAGGGCATGGTCTATGGCACCTGGGCCGGGCGGCTGCTGTACCGCCTCAAGCATCTGCTGCACCGCAACACGCGCGCCAACAGCCAGAAAAACATCCACGCCCACTACGACCTGGGCAACGCCTTTTACGCACTGTGGCTGGACGAGACCATGAACTACTCGTCCGCCTGGTTTGAGGGCCGCCTGGACGGCGACCTGAGCGCCGCCCAGCACGCCAAGGTGCGCCGGGCACTGACCCTGGCGGGCGTGGCGCCGGGCAGCCGCGTGCTGGAGATCGGCTGCGGCTGGGGCGCGCTGGCCGAGATGGCCACCACCGAGTTCGGTGCCACGCTCACCGGCGTGACGCTCTCGACCGAGCAGCTGGACTTTGCCCGCCAGCGCATGGAGCGCCTGGGCGTGGGCAGCCAAGCCGACCTGCGTTTGCAGGACTACCGCGACATCGACGACGGCCCCTACGACGCCATCTGCTCCATCGAGATGATCGAGGCCGTGGGGCAGGAATACTGGCCCACCTACTTCCAGAGCGTGCAGCGGCTGCTCAAACCCGGCGGGCGCGCCTGCATCCAGAGCATCGTCATCGACGACGCGTTGTTTGACCGCTACACCCGCTCCACCGACTTCATCCAGCAGTACATCTTCCCCGGCGGCTGCCTGCCCTGCCCGCGCGAGTTCCGCCGCCAGGCCCAGGCCGCCGGGCTGCGCGTGGTCGATGAATTGGCCTTTGGTCTGGATTACGCCGAGACGCTGCGGCGCTGGCACGAGCGCTTTGTGGCCCAGCGCACCCACATCCTGCAACAAGGCTTTGACCAGCGCTTTTTGCACATCTGGGAGTTTTACCTGGCGTACTGCGAAGCGGCTTTCACCATGGGCAACATCAACCTGGTGCAGTACACCCTGGAGCGCGAATGAATATCGAAATGATAGCTGTCCGCGCCCTGCTGGCGGGCGTTGCAGCCACTTTTTACCTATATTCTGGCGCCGCTGTGGCGTCTGCTGCTGCCGTGCCCACCACCACCTCCGCAGGCACCGCGGCAGCCGCAGACGCCCCGGCGCCCATGGCCGGGTTGCAGGGGCGCGGCCAGGGCGTGCTGCGCTTTTGGGGCCTGGCCATTTACGAGGCGCGCCTGTGGGTCAGCCCCGGCTTTGCCGCGCAGGACTACGCCGCCCTGCCGCTGGCGCTGGAGCTGACCTACCAGCGCGCGTTCACGGCGCAGGCCATTGCGCAGCGCTCCATCGAAGAAATGCGCCGCGTGGGCAACTTCTCACCCGAGCAGGGCGCGCGCTGGCAACAGGCACTGCAAGCGACCCTGCCCGACGTGCAGCCCGGCGACCGGCTCATGGGCCTGTACCGCCCCGGCGCGGGGGCAGTGTTCCAGATGCAGGGGCGCACCGTGGGCGAGGTGGCCGATGCCGAATTTGCCCGGCTGTTTTTCGGCATCTGGCTGTCGCCGCGCACCTCCGAGCCACAGCTGCGCCAGGCGCTGCTGGCCCTGCCCGCACCATGACGAACAGCCAGCAGCCCCTGACGGCCCGCCAAGGCCTGGCCTATGGCCTGCTGGGCTTGCCGCTGGCCTTTGTGGCGCTGCCGCTGTACGTGCTCTTGCCCCACCACTACGCCCAGGCCTACGCCATGCCGCTGGCCACGCTGGGCGCGCTGCTGCTGGGCGCGCGCCTGCTGGACGCCGCTATCGACCCGCTGCTGGGCCGCTTTAGCGACCGGCTGTTTGCCCACTCGCTGCGCGCCGTCTGGACAGCGGGGGCGCTGGCAGCACTGGCGCTGGTGCTGGGGCTGGCGGCACTGTTCGTGCCCGAACGCTTCAGCGCCGACCTGCCCCGCCAGCCGCAGCGCCTGCTGGTCTGGGCGGCGCTGGCGCTGCTGCTGACCTACACCGCCTACAGCCTGCTGGGCATTGCCCACCAATCCTGGGGCGCACGGCTGGGCGGCAACGAGCTGCAACGCAGCCGCACCGTGGCCTGGCGCGAGGGCTGCGCGCTGGTCGGCGTGGTGCTGGCCTCGGTGCTGCCTGCGCTGGCCGGACTGCCGGTGATGCTGGCGGTGTTCAGCGCCGCGCTGGCACTGGGCTGGCTGGCCTGGACGCGCGCACCTGCGCCCAGCGCCGCACCGACCACCTCGCCTGCACCGCCGCCCCCGGCCAGCCTGTGGCACCCCTGGCACAGCACAGCGTTCCGGCGCCTGCTGGCGGTGTTCATGGTCAGCGGCATTGCCAGTGCGGTGCCAGCCACGCTGGTGCTGTTTTTCATCCAGGATCGGCTGCGCGCCACGCCCGCGCAAGAGCCGCTGTTTCTGGGCACGTATTTTTTGTGCGCTGCGCTGTCGATACCGCTGTGGCTGCGCGCGGTGGCGCGCTGGGGGCTGGCGCGCAGCTGGCTGGCGGGCATGCTGCTGGCGGTGGCCGTGTTTGGCTGGACGGCCACGCTGGGCGCGGGCGATGTGGCGGCGTTTATTGCGGTGTGCGCGCTCTCGGGCGTGGCGCTGGGCACCGATCTGGCGCTGCCCGGCGCGCTGCTGGCGGGCGTGATCGCCCAGGCCGGTGACGCGGGCCGCCACGAAGGCGCCTACTTTGGCTGGTGGAACTTCGCCAGCAAACTCAACCTGGCGCTGGCCGCAGGCCTGGCGCTGCCGCTGCTCGATGCCCTGGGCTACACGCCCGGCACACGCGACCCAGAAGCCCTGCGCACCCTGGCCCTGGCCTATGCCGTGCTGCCCTGCGCCCTCAAGCTGCTGGCGGCAGCGGCGCTGTATGGCCTCATCGTGCGGCCTGCCGCTGCGGGTGCGGGCCAGCCCGCCCCAGCGGCGCACCCCGCAAGCCCCGCAAGCCCCGCAAGCCCCGCAAGCCCCGCAAGTTTTGCGCACCCTGCGCCCTTTTCTGAAAGGTAACTCCCCATGCAACGACGCCTTGTTCTCAGCGCTGCCGTGGCCAGCAGCGCCAGCCTCATCGGCTGCGCCAGTCCGCAGGTGGGCGACTACGCCAGCCAGACGCCCACCCTCGATCTGGCCCAATATTTCAACGGCACCGTCGATGCCCACGGCATGTTCCAGGACCGCAGTGGCCGCATCGTCAAGCGTTTTACCGTGGTCATGGACTGCCAGTGGCAGGGCAACCAGGGTGTGCTCGACGAGGCCTTCAGCTACTCGGACGGTACCACCGGGCGGCGCATCTGGCGCCTGACGCGCCACGCCGATGGCCGCATCACCGGCACCGCCGACGACGTAGTGGGCGAGGCCGTGGGCCACACCGCAGGCAACACCTTCCGCTGGAAATACACCCTGCAACTGCCCGTGGACGACAAGGTCTATGAGGTGCAGTTTGACGACTGGATGGTGCTGATCGACGAGCGCGTGATGCTCAACCGCGCCACCATGACCAAGTTTGGCCTGCGCCTGGGCGAGGTCACGCTGTCGTTCACCAAGCGCTGACTGCCCGCACTGCTTGCCAGCGCTGAACCGGTACACACCCCATGGCATTGAACCCTCGCATCACCCACTGGCCGGGCCAGCGCGTCTGGCTGGTGGGCGCCTCCAGCGGCATAGGCCGCGCCACCGCTGCCGCACTGCACGCGCGCGGCGCACAGGTGGTGGTGTCGGCGCGCAACGCCGACGCGCTGCAATCGTTTGTGGCCCAGCACCCCGGCAGCCAGGCGCTGGCGCTGGACAGCACCGATCGCCAGGCCGTAGCCGCTGGCGCCGCCACCTTGCTGGCCCAGGGCCCGCTGGATTTGGTGTGCTACTGCGCGGGCCACTACCACGCCATGCGCGCCCAGACCTTTGACCTGGACGATGCGCTGCGCCACCAGCAGATCAACACCACTGGCGCGCTGCACGTGCTAGGCGCCGTGCTGCCCGCCTTTCTGGACGCCGCACGCCAGGGCCGGCCCGGCCACCTCAGCCTGGTGGGCAGCGTGGCGGGGTTTCGGGGGTTGCCGCAGGGGCTGGCCTACGGGCCGACCAAGGCCGCGCTGATCCACCTGGCCGAGGCGCTGTACCTGGACTTGCACCATGAAGGCATCGCCGTGAGCATCGTCAACCCCGGCTTTGTGGCCACACCGCTGACGGCGCAAAACGACTTTTCCATGCCCGCGCTGATCTCGCCCGAGCAAGCCGCCAGCGCCATCGTGCAAGGCTGGGAGCGCGGCGACTTTGACATCCACTTTCCCAAGCGCTTTACCCGGGTGATGAAGCTGCTGCGCCTGCTGCCCTACCGGCTGTATTTTCCGGCGGTGCGCCGCTTTACCGGACTGTGAAAGGCTTTGCCCCATGACCACTGCCATCACCCTGCACCCCCACGAGGCCGTCACGGCCATCGTGGCGTTTTTTGAGCACCTGCGGCCCGAGAACCTGCCGCAGATCGGGCAGCTCTATGCCGCCAACGCCCGCTTCAAAGACCCGTTCCAGGACGTGCAGGGCGTTGCCGCCATCACCGGCGTGTTCGAGCACATGTTTGTGGCGCTGGATGCACCGCGCTTTGTGGTCACGCAGCGCGTGGTGCAAGGCACGCAGTGCTTTCTGACCTGGGATTTTCACTTCCGCTTCCAGCGCTTTGACCGCCACGTGACCCAGACCGTGCGCGGCGCCACGCACCTGGTGCTGGACGCGCAAGGCCGCATCCTGCTGCACCGCGATTACTGGGATGCCGCCGAAGAGCTGTATGAAAAAATTCCGCTGGTCGGTGCGCTGATGCGCTGGCTCAAAACACGCGCCAACGCCTGAAGCGCGCTCAGGCGGGCGTGGCGGGCACCACAGCAGGCGCTGGCACAGCCGCCGCATCGACAGGCTTGGTATCGGCAAAGCTGGGGCGCAGCGCCAGCTTGTCCATCAGCTTGGCCAGGTTGGGGTGCTCGGTGCGCCAGGCGATGTCAGGGAAGCGAAACTCCAGCCAGCCCAGCGCACAGCCCACGGCAATGTCGGCCAGCCCCAGGTGGATGCCACCGTAAAAAGGCCGGTCGCCCAACCCGTGGCCCAGGGCAATCAGGCTGGCATTGACCTTGGCCATCTGGCGATCCATCCAGGCCTGCGAGCGCTGGGCCGGTGTGCGGCCCGCAAAGGTGTTTTCCAGGCGCACCAGAATGGCCGCGTCGAGCATGCCATCGGCCAGCGCCTCCCAGGTCTTGATCTCGGCGCGCTCGCGGCCCGACGGGGGAATCAGCTTGCCCACGGGCGAGAGGGTGTCGAGGTATTCCACAATCACGCGCGAATCAAACAGCGCCTCGCCCCCCTCCATCAGCAGGCAAGGCACTTTGCCCAGCGGATTGGTGGCGGCAACGCGGGCGCCATCGCCCCAGACATCGTCCAGCACGAACTGGTAATCCAGCTTTTTTTCGGCCATGACAACGCGCACTTTGCGCACGTAGGGGCTGGTGGTCGATCCGATCAGTTTCATGGTGTTTTGACAAAAGCGGGCAAGCGCTGCAAAGGCGTAGCAGGCGATTCTATCGAGTGGACGCCGCGCTATGCACCTGCGTGCTGCGCGCCCTACAATCGCGCCCCATGAGCCCCTCGACCCTTACTGCCCTGTCGCCGCTGGACGGCCGCTACGCCGCCAAACTCTCCACCTTGCGCCCCATCATGAGCGAGTACGGCTACATGCACCGCCGTGTGCAAGTGGAAGTGGCCTGGTTCATGGCGCTGTCGGACGCCGGTTTTGCCGAATTCAAGCCCCTGACCACCGGCGCACGCGCCTACCTGCTGGGCTTGGTGAAAAACTTCTCCGAGGCCGATTGCGCCGCCATCAAAGAGTTTGAAAAAACCACCAACCACGACGTCAAGGCCGTCGAATACTGGATCAAGAGCAAGTTCGAGGCCCGGCCCGAGCTGGAAAAAGCCACCGAATTTGTCCACTTCGCCTGCACCAGCGAAGACATCAACAACACCAGCCACGCGCTGCAATTGCGCTCCGGGCGCGATCAGGTGGTCTTGCCGGGCCTGGACCGCATCATCCTCAAGCTGCGCGAAATGGCCCACCTGCACGCTGACGTGCCCATGCTCAGCCGCACCCACGGCCAGACCGCCAGCCCCACCACCGTGGGCAAAGAGCTGGCCAACGTGGTGGCGCGCCTGACAACGGCCGTAGACCGCATCGCGGGCGTGAAGATCATGGCCAAAATGAACGGCGCCGTGGGCAACTACAACGCCCACCTCTCGGCCTGGCCCGAGTTTGACTGGGAAGCCTTCTCGCGCCGCGTGATCGAGACGCCCGAGCCCATGGGCCTGGGCCTGACGTTCCAGCCCTACTCCATCCAGATCGAGCCGCACGACTACATGGCCGAGCTGTTCGATGCCGTGGCGCGCGCCAACACCATCCTCATCGACCTCTCGCGCGACATCTGGGGCTATGTCTCCCTGGGCTACTTCAAGCAGCGCCTGAAGGCGGGCGAGATTGGCTCGTCCACCATGCCGCACAAGGTCAACCCCATCGACTTTGAAAACGCCGAGGGCAACCTGGGCCTGGCCAACGCGCTGCTCAAGCACCTGTCCGAGAAGCTGCCGATTTCGCGCTGGCAGCGCGACCTGACCGACAGCACGGTGCTGCGCAACATGGGCGTGGCCCTGGGCTACGCGGCGCTGGCCTACACCTCGCTGCTGACGGGCCTGAACAAGCTCGAACTGAACGAAACCGCCCTGGCCGATGACCTGGACGCGGCCTGGGAAGTGCTGGCCGAGCCCATCCAGACCGTGATGCGCCGCTACGGCGTGCAGGGCGCCTACGAAAAGCTCAAGGAAGTCACGCGCGGCCAGAGCGTCACCGCCGAAGCGCTGCACGGCCTGATCCGCGCCCTGGACATTCCCGAGGCAGAAAAAGAGCGCCTGCTGGCCATGACGCCCGGCAGCTACACCGGCAAGGCGGCTGAACTGGCGCGCCGGGTCTAGGCTGGGCGATGGGCCTATCGGCTTTCAAGCCTTTTTGGCCTCTGGCGCTTACCTGGTAAGCGCGAGCAGCTATCATTTTTGATGCCCTGGAAACCCCAGGGCATTGCTTTTTCCGGGCCTGCGCCCGCCGTTTTCTGCCTGACACCCTTTACTGCGAACGCCCATGGCCATCAAATCCACCATCTTCAAGGCGAACCTGCAAATCGCCGACATCGACCACGGCTACTACGCCGACCACGCCCTGACGCTGGCGCGCCACCCCAGCGAGACCGACGAACGCATGATGGTGCGCCTGGCCGCGCTGGCTATTTCAGCGCACCAGCTCAATGACCTGTGCCACGGCGATGGCACCCTGGCCTTTGGCGCGGGCCTGTCCGACCCGGACGACCCGGACGCCTCGCTGACCGACTTCACCGGGCGCAAGCGCGTGTGGATTGAAGTGGGCCAGCCCGAAGACAAGCCCCTGACCAAAGCGTGCAGCAAGGCCGATTCGGTCATCGTCTATTGCTTCAACCACGCCGCTGAAATCTGGTGGAAAGGCATCGAAACCAAGCTCTCGCGGCTGGAGAAGTTGCAGGTCTGGCGCATTCCCACCGAGGCGTCGCAAGAGCTGGCCCGCCTGGCCGAGCGCAGCATGCAGCTGCAAGCCACGGTGCAAGAGGGCGCCCTGACGCTCAGCAGCAACCTGGGCAGCGTACACATCGAGGCCGTGCGCTGGAAATAGGCCACGCGCGCACCCGGCGCCGGTGCAAGGCGGCCTCAAATACTCCTGATTTGATAGCTTATAGCGCTTTCTGGTCGGGCCTTGCAGGCCGATTTGGCTTAAAAAATCAGGGATTGCCAGCCACGTTTTCTGCGGCCCGCTCGGCGTAGCGGTTGAAGCGCCAGGCCGTGCCCTCGCGGGTGATGCGCTGCCAGACGGCGCGCTTTTGCGCCGGGCTGTAGGCCAGCCAGTGCTGCACTTCGGCAAAACTGCGGCCACAGCCTTTGCAGCAGTCATCGCCCTGGCTGGTGGAGCAGATGGCAATGCAGGGGGTGTCGGGGGTGGTGGCGTACCAGTCCAGCCAGGCGGCCAGGGCGGGCGCGGGCAGGTCGGCCTCGTCCAGTGCCTGGGCGCGGGCATAGACCATGCGGGCATACACCTCGGCCAGCGCCAGCACCGGGGGCGCCAGCGCCACGCCATCGGGCGAGGGGCTGCGCGCGCGCCAGTGGTTGATGGCCGCTTCGATGTCGGTGATGTGGATGGTGCTCATGGGGTGCCAAGCCTGCCGGGGCGGGGTGTTTGCAAAGGCTGGGCAGGATACGCCAGACCGGACGCACCCGCCGCCAGCCCAGCGGCCGATCTACGTGGTATCCACATCGGGCGCGGGCTTGTGCCAGCGCCCAGACAGTGCTCCAATCGGGGCCTTCGAAGGGGAGTAGCTCCCGATCGGAACCGTCGTCAATACGAAGCTTTGCTTCCGGCGCTTCCGGGTTCGGCCTCACACACGGGGCGCCGCACCGAGCAAGACCTTTGATGGGCCCACAGTGGGCTGATCAAGGCCATCCCCGCGCAACCTGAGCCCTTGCGGCACGCCCTTGATCCGCCCATCGCAGGCCCTGACCGCCTGGACGGACTCGGTGCCACAGTGGCCACCGGCCCGTCCTTTTTGCCCACTGATACCGAGGAACTTATGGAATTTTTGTCTTCGCCCGAATTCTGGATTGCGCTAGGCCAGATCATCATCATCGACATCCTGCTGGGTGGCGACAACGCGGTGGTCATTGCCCTGGCCTGCCGCAAACTGCCGCCCGCCCAGCGCACCAAGGGCATCATCTGGGGCACCGCTGGCGCCATCATCCTGCGCGTGATCCTGATTGCGTTTGCCATGACGCTGCTGGCGCTGCCGTTCCTGAAGTTTGTCGGCGCGCTGCTGCTGGTGTGGATTGGCGTCAAGCTGCTGGCCCCCGATGAAGAAGGCCACGGCAACGTCGAAGGCAGCGACAAGCTGTTTGCCGCCATCAAGACCATCATCGTGGCCGACCTGGTGATGAGCGTGGACAACGTGATCGCCATCGCCGGTGCGGCGCAAAACGCGGGCGAACACCAGATGCTGCTGGTGGTGCTGGGCCTGCTGATCTCCATCCCGATCATCGTCTGGGGCAGCCAGCTGGTCATCAAGCTGATGGACCGCTTCCCGATGATCATTACGTTTGGCGGCATGCTGCTGGGCTGGATCGCTGGCGGCATGCTGGTCACTGACCCGGCCTTCGTCAACCCCGCCATCGTGGACTGGATGCCCAAGTGGGGCAGCCTGGATGAGAAGGGCATTGCCGTGATCTCGGACACCATGTACTGGGCCTCGCACGTGGCAGGCGCGCTGCTGGTGTTGGCCGCAGGCAAGATGATTCTGGCGCGCCGCGCGGCCAGCGGCGAAACGGCTGCACACTGAGTGGGCGCTGCCTGCTGCCAGCGCACTGGGCGCTGGCGCAGTACCAAAAACCGAAGGGGGCGCAAGCCCCCTTTTTTTATTGGGCCGCGCAAGTGGATGGCGGCGCGGCCCAGTTCAACGCTCGGCGGCCTGTTGGGCTTGTTCGCGCGCCAGGGCTTCGACGGCGCGCAGGCGCGTGTCGATGATGGAGGCTTCCACAAAATCTGCCGGTGCGCTGCCCTTGCGCGCCACATCCTGCCCGGCTTTGAAGCGGTCCACGGCGGCGGCGTAGTCGTAGCGCGCAGCGTGGGCCTCGGCTTCGGCGCGCACGCTGCGCAGCACCTGGCCTTGGGCTTGCCACACGCTGGCCAGCAGCTGCCAGGCACCGGCGTCGCGCGGGTGCGTAGCCAACCAGGTTTGCAGCGGCCCGGCCATGTCTTGCGCCTGGCCCGCGCGCAGCAGCACCTGGGTGCGCAGCAACAGCGTGGGACGATCCGGGCTGGCAGCACCGCCCCCAGCGGACAGGGCCTGGCGAGCGGCCTGCACATCGCCTGCGGCCAAAGCCAGCTCGGCGGCCAGCAGCTGCACCTGGCGCTGCGCCGGGGCGTCGCCCTGCACCACGGCCTGCAACGGCACCAGCAGGGCACGGGCGCCCGCGTGGTCACGCAGCTGGCTGGCGGCCAGCGCGGCGGCATACAACGCGCCCGCACGCCGCGCTGCGGGCTGCGCAGCAAACCCCGTGCTGCGCGGCTCGGCCTGCCATTGGCGCAGCACATCCACCCCGGGCCGCGACAGCACCCGCGCGCGCGCCGACACCATGGCGTGTTCCAGCGCAGGCGCGGGCGCGAGCGTGCTGGCTCCGGGCGGCAGGCGCGACTGCATGTCGGCAATGCGCTGCGTGGTCAGCGGGTGGCTGCGCAGGTAGGGCCAGGAGCCGTTGTCGTTGAGCCGGTTGGCCTGTTGCAGCTTGTCAAACATGCCGACAAAGCCCTGCGGCGCAAAACCGGCAGGCGCCATCAGGCTGTAGCCAACGCGGTCGGCCTCGCGCTCCATGTCGCGCGAGAAGTTGAGCTGGTTTTGCACCACCAGCGCCTGCCCGCCAATCGCCAGCGCCTGTGCAGCATCGGGGCTTTTGCTGGCAGCCAGCGCGCCCAGAATCATGGCGCCGATCATCAGCGGGGTTTGTCGGCTTTGCTGGGCCATCAGCCGCGCGATGTGGCGCTGCGTGACGTGGCTGAGTTCGTGCGCCAGCACCGAGGCCAGCTCGTCGCGGCTGGCCACCACGCCGATCAGCCCCAGATGCACGCCCAGGTAGCCGCCGGGCAGCGCAAAGGCGTTGACCGAGCGGTCGCGCCCCAGCAGCACCTCCCAGGCAAAACGCTCGTCCAGCTCGGGCGAAAGCTCGCCGCGCGCACGCGCCGCCGCCAACAGCGCCAGCCACTGCGTCTGCACATATTCGACCAGCACCGGGTCGTCGATGTAGTCGGGGTCGCGGTACAGCTCGCGGATGATGCTGTCGCCCAGGCGGCGCTCTGCCCCGGCGGTCAGGTCGCCGCCATCGCCCAGCGTGGGCAGGCGCGGCTGGGCCATCGCCGAGGTGCCAACTGCACCGCAGATTGCTATCAGAACAGAAGCTGCCAGCGCACGCCCAGCAAGCGCCAGAGGCATTTTTGGCTTGAATAATGGGCGGGGTTGCTGCGACCTGCGCGCGCCCGGGGTGGGCGGCACGGCGGGTGGCACAGTAGGCGCTAAAACAGCTGACAAGGCAGGCCCGGTGATCCCATTGCGCCAGGCGGGCCAGGCGGGGGCGGTGCAGACCAGGGGGCAGGCGGCGGCGGGGCCGGTGGCGGGGTGCGGGCGGTGTGGCATCACCGTATGATGCCCGGCTGCCTGAATGTTCCCCACCCGCATCACTCGGTTACACCCCATGTCTGCACTCACCCACTTTGACGCCCAGGGCCAGGCCCATATGGTCGATGTGGCCGCCAAGGCCGCCACCCACCGCATTGCCGTGGCGGGCGGGCGCATAGAAATGCTGCCCGCCACCCTGGCGCTGATTGAAGCGGGCAACGCCAAAAAGGGCGATGTGCTGGGCATTGCGCGCATCGCGGGCATCCAGGCCGCCAAAAAAACCAGCGACCTGATTCCGCTGTGCCACCCGCTGGCCCTGACCCGTGTTGCTATCGAATTTGAAGCTGCCAGCGCACGCCAGCCGGGCGCTTGCGGCATATTTTGTGCTGCTACCGTAGAAACCGTGGGCCCCACCGGCGTGGAGATGGAGGCCCTGACCGCCGTGCAGGTGGCGCTGCTCACCATCTACGACATGTGCAAGGCCGCCGACCGGGGCATGTCCATCCACGATGTGCGCGTGCTGGAAAAGCACGGCGGCAAATCGGGCAGCTTTACCGCGCCTTGAGGGCAGCGCCCCACCCGGCACGCTGTTTACGGCGCCGGGCGCGCGCCCGCAGCGATGGCCCGGTTGGCCGCTGACCAGCGCGCAAACTCGGCGGGGAAAGCGGCACGGTAGCGGTGCAGGTGCTGCGCCACCACCGCGTCGTGGCCCAGCAGGGCGGCGCTCTCGATCAGCGCTTCGATCACCCGGGGCTCTGGCGAGAAATGCAGCACCTGCTGCGCCAGCGGGTAGATGCGCGAAGCGGTGGCGGGCGTGACCGGGGTGGTGGTCAGCACGACAAAATCCACCTGGTCAGCAAACAGCCGCGTCCCGGCCACCTGGGCCAGCACCGCCTCAGTGGAGGCACCTGCGCGCTGCGCTGGCGGCACAAACACCTGGGCCAGGCGCAGGTACTGGGCGCTGACGTACCCCCCCCCGGCCAGCAACAGCGCCACCACCAGCGCCTGCACCGCCAGCGCCCCCGGCCTGCGCAGCAGCACCAGCGCGTGCGCCCAATGCCGTGCCCACCCTGCCCCTGGCGCCCCGGCGCGCTCCGACCCCGACTGCGGCACCAGCAACAACGCCAGTGCCAGCACCGTGATCCATTGAAACGGCCCGTACCACAGCGGAAACTCCAGCAGGCTGTGGATGCCCACCACCGCCAACATGCCCCAGGCCAGCTGGCGCGCCGGGTTGACCTCGCGCCAGGGCTGCGCGCGCCACAGCGCCCACACCGCCGCGCCGCACAGCACCAGCGCCACCGGCAGCCCCAGCTCCACGGCCAGGTGCAGCGGCAGGTTGTGCGCGTTGTCCAGAAGCGTGCAAAAGCGCTCCCCGGGAAACAACGTGATGTAGTGGGCATAGTCCAACTCGCCCCAGCCCCAGCCCAACCAGGGCTTTTGCGCAATCAGGTGCAGCACGTTGGCCCACAGCACGCGCCGGCTGGTGCAGGCAGGCCCGCCATCGGTAAAACGCCCCAGCAGCCCGTCGGCCTGAAACCCCGTCCATTGCCACAGCAGCTGCGGCAACAGCCAGGCGGCTGCGCCGTACACCAGCGCGCCCACCAATGCCAGCACCAGCGCCAACCGCCCCATGGACGCCCGCCAGCACCAGAGCAAAGCCACCAGCACCAGCCACTGCAACAGCCCCGTGCGCGAGGCCGTGGCCGCGCTGGCCAGCGCCAACGCCACCAGCGCCCAGGCCGAAAACACCCCCAGCAGGCCCACCGCCCCGGGCAGCGGCACCCTGGTATCCACACCTGCACCTGCACCTGCACCTGCAATGGCACCGGCGCCCGTGCCCGTGCCCACATCTACAGCCCTGTCGGTATCTGCGTCCGTGGCAGACCAGCGCACGGGCAAACGTGCCTGCGCCTGCGCCAGCAGCCACAGCAGCGCCCACACGCCCACGCTGAGCAGCGACGCCTGCTGGTTGCGCTGGCGCACATTGCCCATGGCCAGCCCCGGTGACGACGGTGCCACCCACGGCGCCCAGCCCAGTGCACCATCAAAATACTGCAACAACCCCGCCGCTGCCGCCAGCAGTGCGCCCCACAACAAACCGCCCGCCACCCAGCACGCCCACAACGCCGGGGCCAGCGCCTCAGCCGCCCCCCCCGGCGCCGAGCGCGCGCACCACGCAGGCCACCACCACAGCACGCCAAACCCCAGCAAGCCACAGCCCCACGCCACCATCAGCGGCCAGAAATTGGGATTCGGCGCCTGCGTGAACGGAAACACCATGGGCAAAGCCACCGCCAGGCCCAGCACCAGCGCGCGCACAAAAGAAGAAAGGTTCATGGAGCACCACAGCAAAGCGGCCACTGCGCCCAGTGGCCCCCAAGCGCCTGCACAGCGCAGGCGCAACAGCGGCGTATTGTGGGCGCACCAGGCACCGGCACTGCCCGCTTTTTGCCGGGCTTGCTCCCGCTGCGGCAACGCGCAGCACAGGCTTGCTGCACGCCAAAGCCATCAAATT
>NZ_JAQUAL010000163.1:0-7206 GCF_028687295.1 Simplicispira sp. | reverse complement strand
CGCGGTTTGGGGAAACCGGCTTCGCGCACGGCATCGCGCACGCTGGCGGCCAATGCCTTGGTTTGGCGGTTGGACGTGCCCGAGGCCACGATCACGCGCTCAAACAACGGCGACAGGTGCTCGGTATTGAAAACCTGGATGTCTTGCGCCTTGACATCTTCCAGGCCGTCAACGATGGCGCGCTGGAGTTTGGTGACGTCTTTTTTGGCGGCGGATTCCGATTGGGAGGTGGTGGTCATCAGACTGTGGTGTGGGAGGTGATTGGAAAGCAATGGGAGCCAATATAGCGCGCAACGCCGGGCACCAACTGCCCCGGCGTGTATCACGCGGTGTCGCTGGCAGTCGCTGCTTTTCGGTACGGTGGGCTGGTGTCCACGGAAACCGGAGTTTCCATAGAGATGTTTTAAGGTGCTAACGCACAGGACACGTGCGCCTACAGCTATTGAAATTATAGCTTTTGGCAACAGACTGGCTCTCTGGGCGGGGCGTTGTGGCTATCGCAATGGGCGTGGGTACCGCGACTGCCCTCACCCTTCAATCCGGTCACGGCCATGGGTTTTGGCTTGCAGCAAAGCCGCATCGGCGCGGTTGAGGGTGTCAGAAAAGCGCTCGCCCAAGCGGTAAACACTCAAGCCCACGCTGGCAGAAATGCCGATGTCCAGAAATTCGAGGTGAATGGCCTTGATGCTCTGAGAAACCCGCTGCGCAATCTGCCGGGCAAAATCCAGCGGCGTTTCCGGCATCAGGATCAAAAACTCTTCACCGCCCCAGCGGCCACACACATCGTATTCCCGCAGCGCACTGGCAATAGCCTGGGCGATGGCGCACAGGGCAGTGTCGCCTGCTTCGTGGCCGAAACGGTCGTTGATGGTCTTGAACCGATCGACATCCAGAATGCCCAGCGTGTAAGGGGATTCTTTGCGGTTGGCGCGCTCGGTTTCCTGCGTCAGGCGCTCCATCAAAAAGCGGCGGTTGCCCAAGCCAGTCAAGGGATCGTGCAGCGAGGCCTGCTTGAGGGTTTCACTCAACTCGCGCAGGCTGTTTTGGTAGCGGTCAGAGATGCGGGCCAATTTTTCCAGGCGGTGCAATTGGCGGTCGTACTGGTGCTCCAGGCTTTCTTGCTGGCGCCGCGAGATGTACTGATAGCCATCAGAGATGCGGATCAGGCGGCGCAGTTGCGCCTGGTGCACCTGGTTGCAGCCCAGCAAATGCGCCAAGGGCTCGCGCAGCGGATTGCCCTGGTGCGCCGGGTCAGCCAGCAGCGCCTGGACTTGAACGATCAGTTCATCCTCATCGTGGGCCAGGCGCGGGCGTTCAAGCATCTGCGGCAATCTGGAACGGAAAACTGCAATCCTCCCGAAACTCGTCGGCCAAATTCACCACGCGCTCATTGCGGGGGTCGTAATACCAATCCACGCAGACCTTGCCACCTTGTTTGTGTGCATCTTCAAGCAGATCAAAGATGTCCATCATGGCCTTGACTGAGCTGGTGTTCATGTACACCAGCCGCAGCTCCAGGCGCAGCAAAGGAGCTGGAGGGGCATTCAGAAAGCGTTCCAGCCAGTCAATGATGGGGCCAAAAAATTCAAAGGAGTTCTCAGGGTACGAGTCACCCTGCATGCGCAACAAGCCCAGCGCCCAGTCGCCGGTAACGCTGGGGGTAGATTGGCTTCCCGCAATAGAGATGTTGTTCTTATCGCTCATGGTCGATTCATCAAGAGGTTTTTTGGATCACGGCGCGCACGCTGAAAAAACAGCGGCCGTTATCCAGCTCGGTCAGGGTGGCGCTCAGGGGTTGCACTGATTTGCGGGCAATATCAATCAGGCCCAGGCCAGCACCGCTGGCAGCCAATTCACTGCGCGGCTGGCGCAGCTGGGTTTTATAAGCGGCCTTGAGTTCTGCTTTGTCCATGCTGGCCAGGGCGTGGATGCGGGCCATGAGGACTTCGCCATCGGCCTTTTCCACCAGGTTGCCCGATTGCACCACGTAATGCTGCTCATCGTCACGCGCCACCACCACCGTGGCCGAGCTGTCGATGTCATCGTATTGGTGGGCAACGGCATAGTGACGGATGTTTTGCGTCATCTCGATGTAAACGCTGAACACATCCATGGCCGCGTTGGGCTGGGCTTGGTCGGCCTGCAGATAGTTTTTCAGCGCGTTGCCGATTTCTTCAATCAGACTGCGCGAAATCGGGCCGTTAAAGCACAGCAGGATATTGCTGCGGTTGAAGTGGGCCCGAAGCTCAAATAGGTTGATGTCTTGCATGGAAATCCTGTGGTGGCGGGGCAATTTTCAGGCTATGCGAAAGGATAGCAGCGTGATGTCGTCGCGCTGGGGGTAGTCGCCCCGGTACGCCTCCAGCACCTGGTTGAGTGCGCTGGCCTGCTGCTCCATGGGCAAACGGGCGTGCGCCAGCAGCAGCTGGGCAAAGCGGGTGTCGCCAAAGCCGTAGCCCAGCTCGCCACCAGCCTGGTCGAGAAAACCATCGGTGGTCAGGTAGTAGGTGGCGCCGGGAACGATCTCTACCTGGGTGTCGGTGTAGCTGCCCTGGCGCCGATCGCCCAGTGCCCGGCGCCCTCCCTTGACCTCGTGCACCGTCTGGCCGTCGCTCCAGTACAGGCTGATTTTGGCACCGGCGTAATGCAGGGTGCGGGCCTCGCGATCCACGCAGGCCAGGCCCACGTCCATGTTGGTGGCAATGGCGCGGGGCAACTCGCTGTGTTGCAGCATGGCGCGCATGGTGGTGTCGGTGTGGCTCAGGATGGCAGACGGTGCGCTGATGCCGACGTGCGCCATGGCATGGTCCAGGGCCGAGCGCGCCAGCATGGTCATCAGCGCACCGGGAACGCCATGGCCCGCGCAGTCCACCACGCCCAGCAGATAGCGCTGCCCTTCGGCGCGGAACACATAAAAATCGCCGCCCACCACGTCGCGGGGCCGCCACAGCACAAATTGCTGCGGGCCCAGCAGCTGCGTCAGCTGCTGGCTGGGCAAGGTGGCTTGCTGGATCAGGCTGGCATAGTCGATGGAATCGTTGATTTGCTGGTGTGCCCGCCGCATGTCCCGGTTGGCCTCTTCCAAAGCGAGTGTGCGGGCCTGTACCTTGTGCTCCAGCTCTTCGGTATTGCTGCGAATTTGGCGGGCCATGGTGCCAAAAGCCCGGGTCAGGTCACCCAGCTCGTCCTGACCATCGGGAGGCAAAGAGACGCTGAAATCGCCCTGTGCCATGGCCGACGCCGACTTCTGCAGCTTGCGCACCGGTTGCAGAACCAGTTTTTCCACTGCGTAGCCAAACACCAGCAGCAACACCCCCAGCACCACGGCCACAGCGGCCATCACGGCGCGCAGCCAGCCTTGGTCAATCACCTGGGCCGCCTTCAGATCCACCGCCGTGACGATGTGCCATTGCAGCTCAGGGATGTAAGACACAGCCAGCAGCTGCACCTTGTCATCCAGCGTGGCTTTGAAGCTGCGTACTTCGCCCGGCTGGGCCACTGCCTGCGCCATGGCCGCCGCCAGTGCATCGCGCTGCGCACCCGCAGGCAACTGCCCGGCCAAGGTCTGTGCCAGCTGGGCACGCTGGCCCGCCATGTTGATGGCAATCAGCTGGCGGTTGGGGTGGGCCTGGATGGCTCCGGCAGCCGTCAGGATCATGGGGGTGACGCCCGGGTCGCTGGTGGCAATGAAGTCTTTCAGAAAACCCGTCAAATCCAGTCCGGCCCCGGTCACGCCGATCTTGCGATCGCCACTGCGAACAATGACGTTGAACCAGACCTTGGTGGTTTGCAACTGGACGTTGTCGTCCACGTTGATGTTGTAGTGGCTCCCGGTTTGATTCAGGGTGCCGGCAAACCATGCGTCTTTTTTCTGGGTCAAATCCAGCGTATAGCGGGGCCCATCACTGAACGGCTTGGTGTTGTCATTGAAATAAAAGTACCGACTGCCGACGCTGGCCAAAAAATAAGCGTGGTCGCGAAAGTCTTTGCGGTAGCCCTCAGCCTCTTCAAAAAACAGCGCTCTTTTGGCGGCATTGCCTTCGTCCAGCAACCATTGCCGCGTCACGACCGAATCGGCCAGGCGCAAAGACAGTGCCAGTTCGCGCGCCACCGGGGCCAGAATGCTTTGCCGCTTGAGCTGGGTGTAGTTGCGCGCGTAGTTCTCGCCAAAGTAATTGCGCACGCCATCGAGTACCTGCCAGCCAATCAAAACCGCTGGCAGCAGAGCCAGCAGACACGCCAGCGCCAAGGCCAACATCGACTTGGCCCGAAGGCCCCCCATCCAGGAGGTGGCTGTCTGTTTCACGTTGTGTATCCCGGGTGAAGCCTGGTGCTGTGCGTGGCGGCCCATGCTGAAGCAGATGCTCCGGCACGGGCCAGGCACCTCAGAGCCAATCGCGGCGCTGCAGGTAGTGCTGCGTCAGGGCGGCCTCAGGCGAACCAGGCGCGGGAACGCGCTGGTACGACCAACTGGCCAGCGGCGGCATGGACAGCAAAATCGACTCGGTGCGCCCGCCCGACTGGAGGCCAAAGTGCGTTCCCCGGTCCCAGACCAGATTGAACTCCACATAACGACCGCGCCGGTAAAGCTGAAATTCGCGCTCGCGCTCACCATAGGCCATGTGCTGGCGTCGCTCCACGATGGGCAGGTAGGCATCTAAAAAAGCATCGCCGACCGACTGCGTCATGGCCAAGCTGCGTTCAAAACCCAGCTCGGAAAAGTCGTCATAAAACACGCCGCCTACGCCGCGTTGTTCGTTGCGGTGCTTCAAAAAGAAATATTCATCGCACCACTGCTTGAAGCGTGGGTACTTGTCCTCGCCAAAGGGAGCCAGCGCACCGTGGCAGGTGCGGTGAAAGTGCACCGCGTCTTCCTCGAAGCCGTAGTAGGGCGTCAAGTCCATGCCGCCGCCAAACCAGCACACGGGTGCCTGGCCGGGGTGGCCTGCGGCAATCATGCGCACATTCATGTGAACGGTAGGCACGTAAGGGTTGCGCGGGTGAAACACCAGCGACACGCCCATGGCCTCAAAGGGCGCACCTGCCAGCTCGGGCCGGTGCTGGGTGGCCGAGGGCGGCAGTTGCGGCCCGCGCACGTGCGAGAAGCCACAGCCCGCGCGCTCAAAAACACGCCCGCCTTCGATGATTTGCGTGATGCCATCGCCTTGCAGCAACTCGCCCGCAGGCTTGTGCCAGGGATCAACCACCGCGCGGGCACCCTCTGGCCCCTCTATGGCTTCGAGCGCGCCGATGATGCGTGCCTGCAAGCCCACCAGATACTGGCGCACCTGCGCGACGGTGCTCTCGGTATTGAAGGCCGGGGTCATGGATTTTTGATGGCGCGGTAGCCAATGTCGCGGCGGTACTGGGCGCCATCAAAGTGGATGCCGCGTGCCACGTCGTAGGCACGTTGCTGCGCCAAGCGCACACTGTCAGCCAGCACCGTGACGCAGAGCACGCGGCCACCACTGGTACGCACCACGCCGTCTTCGAGCACGGTGCCTGCATGGAACACCATGGCATCGTCGGCCTCGGGGGGCAAGCCGGTGATGGCGTCGCCCTTGCGCGGGTCTTCGGGGTAGCCGTGCGCAGCCATGACCACGCCCAGCGCCGGGCGCCGGTCCCATTGCAAATCCACCTGATCGAGCTTGCCGTCAATGGCGGCACCCAGCAGATCCAGCAAATCGCTTTTCAGGCGCATCATGATCGGCTGGGTTTCGGGATCACCCATGCGGCAATTGAATTCCAGCGTCTTGGGGCGACCCTGGGCATCGATCATCAGGCCAGCGTACAAAAAGCCGGTGAACGGAATGCCGTCTTTTTCCATACCACGGATGGTGGGCAGGATGATTTCGCGCATGGCGCGGGCATGCACGTCGGCAGTGACCACCGGCGCGGGCGAATACGCGCCCATGCCGCCGGTGTTGGGGCCTTCATCGCCGTCTTTCAGGCGCTTGTGGTCTTGGCTGGTGGCCAGGGCGGCCACATTCTTGCCGTCGCACAGCACGATGAAGCTGGCTTCTTCGCCTTCAAGGAACTCCTCAATGACAACGCGGGCTCCGCCCTCGTTATGTGTCACGCCGTACTTGTTGTCCACCAGCATGAAGTCCACGGCGTCGTGCGCTTCTTGCAGGTTCATGGCCACCACCACGCCCTTGCCTGCGGCCAGGCCGTCGGCCTTGATAACGATGGGCACGCCCAGGCGATCGACAAAAGCGTGGGCCAGGGTCGGATCGGTGAAGGTGTCGTAATCCGCCGTGGGAATACCGTGGCGGCGCATGAATGCCTTGGAGAAGGCTTTGGAGCTTTCCAGCTGCGCTGCTGCCTTGGTAGGGCCAAAAATACGCAGACCGTGGGCACGGAACTCATCGACCACACCAGCGGCCAGTGGCGCTTCAGGGCCGACCACGGTGAGACCGATTTTTTCTTTTTGCGCCCACTCGCGCAGGGTCACCACGTTGGTGATGGGCAGGTTTTCAAACTTGGGGTTCAGCGCCGTGCCGCCGTTGCCGGGCGCAACAAAAATGCGCGTGACTTTGGGCGACTGGCTGAGTTTCCAGGCGATGGCATGTTCGCGGCCACCGCCGCCAATAACTAAAACCTTCATAGTGCAGCGTTGTGGAAGACTTCTTGTACGTCGTCCAGATCCTCTAGTACATCAAGCAGTTTTTGCATACGCACGGCGTCTTCCCCAGTGAGTTCGATGGTGACATCGGGGCGCATGGTGACATCGGCGGCGTCGGGCGTGAAGCCAGCGGCTTCCAGGGCGTTTTTCACGGCCTCAAAGTCAGTGGCGGCGGTCAGCACCTCCAGGGTGCCGTCGTCATCGGTGATGACATCTTCGGCGCCCGCTTCGAGCGCTACCTCCATGATCTTGTCCTCATTGGCGCCTGGGGCAAAAATGATCTGGCCCACGTTCTTGAACTGGAAAGCCACCGAGCCCTCGGTGCCCATGTTGCCGCCGTGCTTGCTGAAAGCATGGCGCACCTCGGCCACGGTGCGCACACGGTTGTCGGTCATGGTGTCCACGATGATGGCGGCGCCACCGATGCCGTAGCCCTCGTAGCGGATTTCCTCATAGTACACGCCCTCGGCATTGCCGGTGGCCTTGTCAATGTTGTATTTGACGCGGTCGGCGGGCATGTTGGCCGCCTTGGCCTTTTCTACCGCCAGGCGCAGGCGCGGGTTGGCGCCCAGGTCACCGCC
>NZ_JAQUAL010000162.1:0-7224 GCF_028687295.1 Simplicispira sp. | reverse complement strand
TTGACCAAACCGGGGCAATGGCCGCTGCTGGGCGCCAACGAAGCGGCGGTGTGGGGCGAATGCCAGGGCAGCAGCCGCTACCAGACACAGGTGGACTTGTCGGGGCCGTCGTTTCGCTGCTCGTGCCCCAGCCGCAAGTTTCCGTGCAAACACGGCCTGGCCTTGCTGCTGCTGTGGGCCAAAAGCCCGGCGCTGTTCCAGACTGGCCCGTCGCCCGCCTGGGTGAGCGAGTGGCTGGCCTCGCGCACCGAGCGCAGCCAGAAAAAAGAAGAAAAGCAGCGCGAGAAAGCCGCTGAAAAAGCCGCCGACCCCAACGCCGCAGAGGCTGCCCTGAAAACCGCGCAAAAACGCTGGGCGCGCATCGACAAGGGCGTGGCCGAATTGCAGCAATGGCTGCTCGACCAGGCTGCGCAGGGGCTGGGCCACCTCACCCCCGACAGCCAGGACGCCTGGGATGCCATGGCCGCGCGCCTGGTCGATGCCCAGGCTCCGGGCCTGGCGCAGCGCCTGCGCTACGCCGCTGCGGCGCTGTTCGATGGCCCGCACTGGCCAGAAAACGTGCTGCGCCGCCTGGGCCTGCTGCAACTGGCCTGCGACGCCGTAGCGCGGCGCACGGCCCTGGGCGAGGGCACCGTCGCCGACGTGCGCGCCCTGCTGGGCTGGCCCCTGGACAAAGACGCTGTACTGGCACAGGCCAGCCCCGTGCGCGACCAGTGGCAGGTGATGGGCGTGATCCAGGAAGAGCGCGAGGGCGGGCTGATGGAGCGGCGTGTGTGGCTGCACGGCCTGCACACCGGCCAGCGTGCCCTGGTGCTGGACCACGCGTTTGCAGGCCGTGCTTTTGAGCAGGCCTGGATGTGCCCTGCCACCGTGGATGCCGCACTGGCTTTCTATCCCAGTGCCGCGCCGCTGCGCGCGCTGGTGGCGGGTGCTGGCAGCGAGGCGGACGCGGCACCTGCCGCGCAGGGCGCTGGCACCAGCACCCCAGCGCAGGAGTGGCATGCCGTGGCCCGGCGCATGGCAGACAACCCGTGGGGCTTTTTGCACCCCTTGCGCTGCCATGACGCCACGATGGCCCACGACGCAGACCATTTCTACCTGCACTGGGGCACTGCGGTGCTGCCCTTGCAGCTGCGCCAGGCCGATGGCTGGACTTTGCTGGCACTGGGTGCCGGACACGCCCTGACCGTACAAGGCGAATGGGACGGCCAAGCCCTGCGCCCTTTGTCTGCACACAGCCCCGAAGGGGTCTGGATCTGGAGTCCCGCATGAGTCTGCACAGCCCTTCCCAGGCCACGTTGTGGCAAACCCTGTTGCCCGCTGCCATGGTGGGTACCGACAAAAAAACCGTGGCAGCCCCCCTGCTTGACGGGGCGGTGGGCGCTTTGCTGGCGCAGGTGCAGGCCCAGGCGGCGCAGCCCGCCCTGGCGCTGTTGCAAATGGCGGGCGTGCTGGCCGTGTGCGAGCGTGCCGGATGGCAAGGCCAGGCCCCTGCTACGCCGGGTAGCGGCGCTGCCGCCTGCGCCATCGGCCCTGAAGAGTGGGTGCCGCTGGAGCCCGGCGATCTGCACTCCTGCCTGCATTGGTTGCTGACCGAGGCACCGCAGCGCCTGCAAATTGAGCTGTTCCAGCGCCTGCACGCGGCACGCCGGCGGCTGCCGGTGGGGGTGCTGCCGCTGGCGCTGGATACGGGTTCGCGCAGCACGGCGCTGCGTCCATCGCTGGTGGCCGTGCTGGGCGAGCGCGGGCGCTGGCTGGCCCGCCACAGCAGCCACTGGCGCTATGCCATCGGCACGGCAGACAGCGCACCAGCGGCCACGCGCTGGCAAGAGGGCACGCTGGCGCAGCGGGTGCAACTGCTGCAAGAAGAGCGCGCCACCGATCCGGCCAGTGCCCGCCAGCGTTTGCAGGCGGCCTTGCCCGATTTGCCCGCCAAAGAACGCGCCGACCTGGTGGCGGTGTTGCACACCGGCCTGTCGGCGGACGACGAAGCGCTGCTGACCACCCTGGCCCAGCAAGACCGGGGCCGTGAAGTGCGCCAGAACGCGCGCGCCTTGCTGGTACAACTGCCCACCAGTGCGCCCACGCTGCGCGCCATCGCCCGCGTGCAAGTCTGCCTGGAGCAGGCTAGGCCCGGCGATTGGCGCCTGGAGCCACCCCAAGCCCCTGGCGAAGACTGGAAAGTCGAGGGCCTGGAGGCCGAGCGCCCCAAACACGAAAGCATGGGCGAGCGCGCCTGGTGGCTGTACCAACTGGCCCGGCAGGTACCGCTGGCGTGGTGGCCGCAGCACACTGGCATGGCCCCAGATGCCCTAGTGCAGTGGGCCAGCCAGGGCGACTGGCACGAAGCCTTGGTGCGCGCCTGGCTGGACGTGCTCAAGATGGCGCCCGAAACCGCCTGGTGCCATGCCTTCCTGGAGCACTGGCCGGGCAAGCTGCTGCGCGAATCCCCCGCCACCGTGCTGGCCCTGTTGCCCGCCGCTGACCGGGAGCCCTATTGGTTGCGCACCCTGCAAGCCATGGGCAAAGCGCAGGTTGGCGGACTGGACGAGGTGTTGCAGCAAATTGTGGCTGCGTACCCGCCCGGCCAGCACCTGTCGCTGGCCCTGTCACAGCAGTTGCTGGAAAAACTGCCGCTGTACTTGCACCGCTACTACCACCTGCCGCTGGCAGAGCTGTGTTGCGTGCTGCACCCCGATACGCTGGCGCCATTGTTGGCCCAGGCGCAGCAGCAGCACAGCGAAGACCAAGCCCCCGGCCAGGCGCTGGCGCAGGCCCTGCGCCACAGCCTGCCGGTGCTGTTGGCACGGCGCGCCTTTGCGCAACTGCCCGCCGCCTGAGCGGGCGCAACCCATCCATCACCTTTTTTTGTCCCTGGATTTGCCGCTTCCGAAAGATTGTCATGAGCACCACCGAAGCCCTGCGCCAACACGCTGAACACCAATTTGCCCACGAGCTGGAAGAGCTCCAGAAGGCAGACACCCACGCACGCCCCGCCAACTGGCAACTGTCGCCGTGGGCAGTGGTGTCGTACCTGATGGGTGGCAAGCTCGATAACGGCTTTGAGATCAGCGCCAAATACATCGGCAGCCGCCGCCTGATGGAGATTGCCGTGGCCACGCTGGCCACCGACCGGGCGCTGCTGCTGTACGGCGTGCCCGGCACGGCCAAATCGTGGGTGTCTGAGCACCTGGCAGCGGCTGTCAGCGGCAACTCCACCTTGCTCATCCAAGGCACCGCAGGCACCAGCGAAGAGCAACTGCGCTACGGCTGGAACTACGCCCAGCTCCTGGCCAATGGCCCCTCGGAAAAAGCCCTGGTGCCCAGCCCGCTGATGAACGCCATGCGTGATGGCAAGATCGCCCGCGTCGAAGAGCTCACCCGCATCCCCGCTGATGTGCAGGACTCGCTCATCACCGTGCTGTCAGAAAAAACCCTGCCCATCCCGGAGCTGGGCTCGGAGGTGCAGGCCACGCGCGGCTTCAGCGTGATTGCCACCGCCAACAACCGCGACAAGGGCGTGAACGAGCTGTCGGCAGCGCTCAAGCGGCGCTTCAACACCGTGGTGCTGCCCGTGCCCGCGTCGGAGGATGAAGAAGTCTCCATCGTCGTCAAGCGCGTGGGTGAGATGGGCCGGGCGCTGCAACTGCCCGCCGAACCGCCCGCCCTGAAGGAGGTGCGCCGCATCGTGCAAATCTTCCGCGAGCTGCGCAGTGGCCGTACGCTCGATGGCAAGACGCAGCTCAAGTCGCCCAGCTCTTCCCTGTCCACCGCCGAGGCCATTTCGGTCATCAACAACGGCATGGCGCTGGCCGGGCACTTTGGCGATGGTGTGCTGCACCCGCACGATGTGGCAGCGGGCTTGATCGGCGCCGTGGTCAAAGACCCGGTGCAGGATGCCGTGGTGTGGAAAGAATATTTGGACATCGTGGTCAAGGAGCGCGAAGACTGGAAGAGCCTGTACCGCGCCTGCAAGGAACTCGAATAACAGGCCGCTGCCGTGAGCAAAGTCCCCGAAGCCCCCAAAGTCCACTACTTTGGCATTCGCCATCACGGGCCGGGCTGCGCGCGCAGCCTGGTGCGTGCCTTTGCCGGGTTGCAGCCCGACTGCGTGCTGGTCGAAGGCCCGCCCGAGGCCGAAGGCGTGCTGGCCGCCCTGTTGTCGGAGCAGATGCAGCCGCCCGTGGCGCTGCTGAGTTACTGCCCCGACGAGCCGGCGCGCGCGGTGTACCACCCGTTTGCAGTGTTCTCGCCCGAATGGCAGGCGCTGCGCTGGGCGCTCATGCAGCAGGTGCCGGTGTCGTTCATTGATCTGCCCCTGGCGCACCAGATGGCGCTGGCCAAAGCGCAGGAAGCCGAGGTGGCTGCCCAGGAGGCTGAAGAGGCCAGCGAGTCCGGTGGGCCCGATGAGGCCAACGCACCCGCCGCCGCCCACGACAACGCCCCGGGTAGCGCAGTAGCGCCCGCTGCTGCCGATGGCGCGCAAGCCCCTGCTGCCGACCCCACCGCAGACCCCGAACCCGGCTACCGCACCGACCCTTTGAACTGGCTGGCCCAGGCCGCAGGCCACGCCGATGGTGAAAGCTGGTGGAACCACACCGTGGAAGAGCGCGGCGATGGCGAAGAACTGTTTGCAGCCATCGCCGAGGCCATGACCACCCTGCGCGCCGATCTGGGGGTGCAGGCCGAAGAATCCTGCCCCTACCGCGCCCGCCGCGAGTTGCTGCGCGAGGCCCACATGCGCCAGCGCATCCGCGAGGCCGTCAAGAAAGGCCACGAGCGCATTGCCGTGGTCTGCGGTGCCTGGCACCTGGGCGGCTTGCAAGCCAGCGTCAAGGCCAGCGCCGATAGCGCCTTGCTCAAAGGCTTGCCCAAGCTCAAGGTGCAATCGACCTGGGTGCCCTGGACGTACCGCCACCTTGCACGTGCCAGCGGTTACGGCGCTGGCATAGCGGCCCCCGGCTGGTACGAACACCTGTGGTTCAGTGGTGTGGCCGCTGACGCCGCGCCCGGCAGCGCTGCGCCGCGCACCGTGGGCTGGCTGGCGCGGGTGGCGCGCCTGATGCGCGAACGCGACCTGGACTGCTCCAGCGCCCACCTGATCGAAGCCACGCGCCTGGCCGATACCCTGGCCGCCCTGCGCCAGCGCCCGCAGGCGGGGTTGGAAGAACTGCACGAAGCCACCCGCACCGTGCTGACCATGGGCGACGAGGCTGCGCTCGGCTTCATTGCCGACGCCCTGCTGGTGGGCCAGCGCATGGGCCAGGTGCCGCCCGACGTGCCCACCGTGCCGCTGCAAAAAGACGTGGAGCAGCAGCAAAAATCCCTGCGCCTCAAGCCCGAGGCGCTGGAGCGCACGCTCGACCTGGATTTGCGCCAGCCCAACGACCTGGCGCGCAGCCACCTGCTGCACCGCCTGCACCTGATCGACGTGCCCTGGGGCCGCGTCAGCCGCACCGGGCGCGCATCGCGCGGCGGCACCTTCCATGAAATCTGGCGCCTGCAATGGCAGCCCGAATTTGTGGTGCGCCTGATCGAAGCCAGCCAGTGGGGGCAAACGCTGGAGGCTGCCGCCACCGCCGCCAGCCTGGAGCAGGCGCAGCAGGCCGAGCACCTGCGCGACCTGTCCGAGCTGGTCAACCAGGTGCTGCTGGCCGACCTGGCGCCCGCCGTGCAGGCCGTGACGCGCATCCTGGAAAACCGCGCGGCGGTCAACGGTGACACGCTGCAACTGCTCGAAGCCCTGCCACCGCTGGCCAACGTGTTTCGCTACGGCAACGTGCGCCAGACCGATACCGGCATGGTTGCGCACATGCTCGACAGCCTCATCGTGCGCGCCGCCATCGGCCTGCCGCTGGCGTGCAGCGGCATCGACGACGACAGCGCCGACAGCCTGCGCACCACGCTGCTGGCTGCCCACAGTGCGGTTTCGTTGCGTGATGCGCCCGAGCAAACGCAGGCCTGGCAGCGTGCCCTGCGCCTGATGGCCGACAGCACCACGGCCCACGAGCTGCTGCAAGGTTTGGCTGCCCGCCTGCTGCTGGACGAAGGCATCTGGCAGGCCAGCGACGCCGCGCAGGCGCTGTCGCTGCACTTGTCCAGTGGCGTCGAGCCGCTCCAGGCTGCTGCCTGGCTCGAAGGTTTTCTGAACCGCAATGCCATGGTGCTGCTGCACGACCAGCAGCTGTGGCAACTGGTCAACGACTGGCTGTGCGGTCTGGGCGAGGAGCATTTCGTCCACATCCTGCCGCTGGTGCGGCGCACCTTTGCCGCCTTCAGCGCCAGCGAGCGCCAAGACCTGGGCCAGCGTGCGCGCCAAGGGGGCCACAGCACGGTGGCTGCCGCTGCCCGCACCGCAGCGGTGCAGTGGGATGAGGCCCTGGCCGCCTTGCCCGTGCCACTGCTGCAAACCATCCTGGGAATCGTTCCATGAACACCGACACCGTATCCACCGTGGATGCCCCATCCCCCATCACCGAAGAAGAGCGCCTGCGCCGCTGGCGCCTGGTGCTGGGCGGGCAGGCCGAAGGCAGCTGCGGCAAGCTCTCGGGCCAGATGGCAGAAATCGACCAGGCACTGGCTGCGCTGTACGACGCCGACGACAAGGGCGGCCTGGGCAAATCCACTGAGCGCAAAGGCGGGCGCGGCAGCTCTGCGCCCAGCGTGGCGCGCTGGCTGGGCGACATCCGCAAATACTTCCCCACGCAGGTGGTGCAGGTCATGCAGCGCGATGCGCTGGAGCGCCTGGACTTGCGCAGCCTGCTGCTAGAGCCCGAAATGCTGGAGAGCGCCCACGCCGATGTGCATCTGGTGGCCAACCTGATCGCGCTGTCGGGCGTGATTCCGGCCAGCACCAAAGAGACGGCCCGCATGGTGGTGCGCAAGGTGGTCGATGATCTGCTGAAAAAGCTGGAAGAGCCCATGCGCTCGGCGGTGACGGGCGCGCTCGACCGCAGCCAGCGCAACCGCCGCCCGCGCCACAGCGAGATCGACTGGAACCGCACCATCCGCGCCAACCTGCGCCACTGGCAGGAGGAGTACCGCACCATCGTGCCCCAGCAGCTCATCGGCTATGGCCGCAAGGCACGCAGCCCGCAGCGCGAGGTGGTGTTGTGCATTGACCAAAGCGGCTCCATGGCCGCATCGGTGGTGTATTCGAGCATCTTCGGCGCGGTGATGGCCTCGCTGCCCGCCGTGGCGACCAAGATGGTGGTGTTCGACACC
>NZ_JAQUAL010000161.1:0-7297 GCF_028687295.1 Simplicispira sp. | reverse complement strand
TGGCTTGAGACAAGAAATTGGCAGTAATCGATTCTATTAATGCTCAAGGGAGTAAAAATTAATAATTGTTGACTATCATATGAAAACTGCAATTTTGTTTATAGTTTATCAGTTTGCGTAAGTCCTACTTAATTGAAAAGGAGTTTCCTTGGGCAAGGCCATATCCTATTGATGCATCAAGATTACCACCAAATTACACAGGATTAGATAGTAAAAAAGTCTTTGAAATATTCAAATCAAAATGGAAACCTCTTGAAAAAAATAAATTTGAAAAGAATGAGGAATTCAAACAGCGTATTAAAAACCTAATAATTGACGCATCACCAATATCATCCAATGTAGACTACGCCTTTCTACTTGAATTCCATCCAGAATACGACGCCAATACCGAGCGATATATTATTAATAAATTCTGCGACAACGGAATTCTATCAACCAATGAGTCGAACCTAATAATATGCAGGACAACCACAGCCGAAAGCAACAGAAGAAATTATGTAGCATCTAATGCTTTTGGAGCCACAACAAATGTCACAGAAGTGTATACAAAAGATATTGGAATTGCTTTTTCCAAAAACTCTACTTTCGCCAATAGATTATTTACCAAAGAAGGAAAAATTAACGGCTACTATTTTTCAGACAATTTCCCCCTATCCATTGAAAAGGCAAAATATCTACAAAAATACAGAATAGGGGTACTATTTATAGGAAGATTTATAAATGCAAATATTGCATACAACTCCTCCACAATAACACCCACCATCAACAAGCCATATTCATCACTTACTGAAATATATGCCCCATCTTTTGAACCAAAACAAGTTGTATATTACGTTATACAAACAGGTGAAATTCTCTCAAAAAAAGTCTTTTGATTTCTTATCGACTGATGCGCTGGCAAGCACCATCGCCGCGCTGGAGGCCAAGGGTTTTGCCGTGCCCAATAGCAGCGGCGTAGCCTCTGGCAAGTTTTTTGCCCACGTACCAAAAACAACACAGGCCCAACTTGCCACCCGCGCGAAGGCCGAGGGGGTCTCCCTGAATGCACTGGTTCTCACGTTCATCGCTGGAGGCTTGGGACGTCAAGAGCACCATGCTTGAGGTGCGGCACCAAGCCCTGCGTTTTTCAAAAGCACTGGAGATTCCGCGATACCGACTTGGCGTGTGAAACGCTGTACGTGTCAGCCCTTCTGAATTTCTGGATGGGCTTTCAGCCATTCGCGCAGCGCGTTGTTGATGCGTGTTTGCCAGCCCGCCCCGCTTCCTTTGAATGCGCCCACCACGTCGGCATCCAGACGGATATTGACGTGCTCTTTCGGGTGCGCCAACGCAGGGCGGCCGCGTTTGGGCTTGAGCATTTCTTGCGCTACCTGGGTGCCCCACAAATCTGCGAGCACCTCGCTGGCAGGGCGGGCTTTGGCAAACCACTCGGCAGTGGCTTCTGGCGCGTCATCATCAATACGCTCAGGGTTGGGTGTGCGCGGCATATCGCTTCCTTTCACGTTGGTTGGCTCGGCGCAAGCGGATCACATGTGCCTACAAGAATAAATCCGCCGCACAGTTGCCCACCCGGCACACCGCCCCCCCTGCATCGCTGCCCCCGCAGCCCGCGCGCGTACACTGGCGCGCCCGCGACCCCGCACAGGCCCCACAGCCCTTGGCAGACTGCGCCGCCTTATTGGGCCAGCACCTGCCGGGAGCGTTTTTTGCCATGAGCCGCCCCGACCTTTTATTTCTACTGCGCAGCACCGAGCCAGAACCCGCGCAGGACATGCCCGGCGATGCGCCCAGCCAGTTTCCGGGCGCCAGCGCCCCTGGCACACCCACGCTCCAGCCCCCTGACAGCAGCGGCCCGCTGGTCGGCCCCATGCCGGGCGCAGTCACGGGGCTGATCGCCGAGCTGCGCGCCTACCAGGCCGAGCTGGAGGCGCAGAACAAGGTGCTGCGCTACAGCCAGTCGGCCGCTGAGAGCGCCTCCGAGCGCTTCGAGACGCTGTTCTCCAGCGTGCCCCTGGCGCTGATGGTGCTGGACGAGCACGACATGGTGGTGCAGGCCAACTCGATGGCGCACCGCAGTTTTCAGCCCACTGAAAACGACCGCCCGCTGACCGAGCTGCAACCCTTCGTCAGCCCCGAGCACGCCCAGCGCGTGCAGCAGGCCTTTGCCCTGGCCCGTGCCGAGGGCCATGGCGAGGCCACCGAAGTGGTGTTTGCCATCAGCCCCGAACGCCACATCACCGGCGACCTGCACATTGCCCGCATCGAGTCGCCCCAGGCCGAGGGCGAAGCGCCGCTGCTGCAATTTTTGTGCGCCGTGATTGACCAAGGCCCGCTGCTGGCCGAGCGCCAGGCCCTGCAACACAGCGCGCAAACGCTGCAACAGCGCAACGCCCAGCTGCACGCCAGCGAGCGGCGGCTGGAGGCGGTCATCAACTCCTCGCTGGACGCCATCGTCTGCGTCGATCAGCACCAGCGCATCACGGTGTTCAACCCCACCGCCGCTGCTTTGTTCCAGTGCGCCGCCAGCGATGCGCTGGGCAGCCACATCAGCCGCTTTTTGCCCGACGCTGAGCAGGCCCTGGCCTTTGCCCAGCTGACCACGCAGGCCATGCTGGGCGAGATGACGGCCCTGAGCGCCAGCGGCAAAGAGCTGTCGGTGGAGGTGAGTATGTCGTTCGAGCGCCACGGCGAGGGAGAAACCACCACCGTCTTTGCCCGCGACCTGACCAGCCGCAAAAAGGCCGAAGCCCAGCGCAACGAGCTGGAAGCGCAGCTGCGCGAGTCGCACAAAATGCAGGCCGTGGGCACTATGGCGGGCGGCATTGCGCACGACTTCAACAACATCCTGAGCGCCATTTTGGGCAACGCCGATCTGGCCAAGGCCGATTGCGGGCCGCACTCCCCGGCCTACGAGAGCCTGGTCGAGATCGAAAAAGCCGGGCGCCGCGCGCGCGATCTGGTGCGGCAAATTCTCACCTTCAGCCGCAACGAGCCGCCCCAGCGCACCGCCGTGGCGCTGGCCGAGGTGATACACGACACCGAGCGCCTGCTGCGCGTGACCCTGCCGCCCGCCATTGACCTGCGCCTGCAAACCGCCGCCCCCCTGCCACCCGTGCTGGCCGACCCCACGCAGGTGGAGCAGGCCGTGCTCAACCTGTGTACCAACGCCATCCACGCCATTGGCGAGGGCCGTGGCAACGTCTATGTCGAGCTGGCAGCGGCCCAGCCCGACCAGCGCCTGTGCGAGCGCCTGGGCCTGCCGCACGGCCACTACGTGCTGCTGACCGTGCGCGACAGCGGCCCCGGCATGGATGCAGCCACCTTGCAGCGCATTTTTGAGCCTTTTTTTACGACCAAGCCGGTGGGCCAGGGCACGGGGCTGGGGCTGTCGGTGGTGCATGGCGTGATGCGCACCCACGGCGGTGCGGTGGACGTACACAGTGCGCCGGGCCTGGGCAGCCGGTTTACGCTGTACTTTCCGGTGGCGCCATCGGCCAGCGCAGACGCGGCAACCGCCCTGCCCGACCCGGACTGCGCGCCCGATACCGATACCGATACTGCGCCCCACACCGACGCCGCTGGCCCCAGCGCAGCCCAGCCCCCCGCAGTGCAGCCACCGGCCCACGCCAGCGCAGGAACACCACCAGCGCACACACCACCCGCCGCCCTGCCCGCTGCAACCCCATCCGCCGACCTGGCCGCAGCGCCTGCGCTGCCCACGCCACCCGCGCCGCGCCGCCATGTGATGTACGTGGACGACGACAAGGCGCTGGTGTTTCTGGTGCAGCGCCTGCTGCGCCGGCGCGGCTACACCGTCAGTGGCTTTACCGATCCGCACGAGGCCGCTGCGGCCCTGCGCGCCGCGCCGCACGACTACGACCTGCTGGTCACCGACTACAACATGCCCGGCTACTGCGGTGTCGATCTGGTGCGCGAGGCCCGCACCATCCGCGCCGATCTGCCGGTGGCGCTGGCCTCGGGCTACGTCACCGCCGAAATCGAGCAGGCCGCCCTGGCCGAAGGCGCACGCGCCCTCATCCACAAACCCAACGACGTGGAGGAGCTGTGTGCCACCGTACACCGACTCATCAGCGGCCATGACTGAATCTGCCGCCCTCAGCGGCGCGCCCGCGCCTGAGGGTGCGCCCGGCAACGCCCCCGGCGCCCGCAGCGCCAGCCCCGACCACCCCGCCAGCGCCCCCACCTGCCTGTACGCCGACGAGGCGCTGCTGGTGCTGGCCAAGCCCGCCGGTCTGCTGTGCGTGCCCGGGCGCGGCCCCGACAAGCAAGACTGCCTGAGCGCCCGCGCGCAGCAGCACTGGCCCGAGGCACTGGTCGTACACCGGCTGGACATGGCCACCTCGGGCCTGGTGCTGATGGCGCGCACCCCCGAAGTGCAGCGTGCCCTGGGCAACGCCTTTGCCGCGCGCACCATCGAAAAGCGCTACCAGGCCGTGGTGCAAGGCTGCATGGCCCCCGCACCCGGCGGCGGCTGGGGCGACATCGAACTGCCCATTGCCGCCGACTGGGCACGGCGCCCGCTGCGCGTGGTGGATGCCGAGTGCGGCAAACCCAGCCACACCCGCTGGCGCGTGCTGGCCAGCGATACCGTCACGCACACCACCCGGCTGGAGCTGGCGCCCGTGACGGGCCGCACCCACCAGCTGCGCGTGCATTTGGCTGCCGTGGGCCACGCCATCCTGGGCGATGCGCTGTATGCCGACGCCGCCACCCAGGCACGCGCCCCGCGCCTGCTGCTGCACGCCACGCGGCTGGCGCTGGAACACCCGATAAGCGGCGAGTGGGTGCAGTTTGCGCTGCCGCCGGATTTTTAGCGGCGCAAAATTTTGAGCCAAAACAGGCTCTAGCGCCCACCTGTAAAGCGCAAGCAGCTATCATTTTTGTATAAATTACCCATCCCTTCTCATACCACCAACACCACCGGGCCATGCACAAACCACACCTTTTCATCCTCACGGGCGCCTCGCGCGGTATGGGCCTGGCCATGGCGCAGCAGCTGCTGCGCCCGGGCCATGCGCTGGTCTGCATCTCGCGCCACAGCAACGCTGGGCTGCAAGACGCGGCCCTGGCCAGCGGCGTGGCGCTGGAGCAGTGGCAGCACGACCTGGGCAGCGCCAACGCTGCCGCCGCCGAGCGCCTGCAAGCCTGGCTGGAAACCCACAGCGCCATCGCCTTGGCGGGCGGCGCTGGCAGCGCGGCGCCCAGCCCACTTGCCAGCCCGTTTGCCAGCGCCACGCTGATCAACAACGCCGGCCTGATTCCGCCGATTGCGCCGCTGTCGGCCAGCGACCCCGCCGCACTGGCGCAGGGCCTGCGCGTGGGGCTGGAGGCGCCCATGCTGCTGTGCGCCGCCTTTCTGGCCGCCACCGAGGGCTGGGCGGTGCCGCGCAAAGTACTCAACATCTCCTCGGGGCTGGGGCGCCGGGCCATGGCGTCGCAGGCGCCCTACTGCGCCGCCAAGGCCGGCATGGACCACTTCACCCGCTGCCTGGCGCTGGAAGAAGCGCTCAAGCCCCACGGCGCCAAGGTATGCTCTCTGGCGCCCGGTGTGATCGACACCGACATGCAGACCCAGCTGCGCAGCGCCCACCCGGCCGCTTTTCCCGATGCCCCGCAATTTGCCAGCCTCAAAACGGCCGGCATGCTGACCACCCCCGCCGACGCCGCCACCCGCGTGCTGGCCTGGCTGGAGCGGTCAGACTTCGGCACCCACCCCGTGGCCGATGTACGCGAGCCCTGAGGCACCGTGATTCACTATCTTTTTCATAGCTGATAGCGCAATACCCGTGGGCGCTAGAGGCCAATTTGATCTTTAAAGGAGTTCTCCATGACCCGTGAAGTCGTAGTTGTCAGCGCCGTGCGCACCGCCATCGGCACCTTTGGCGGCAGCCTCAAAGATATTCCCCCCACCGAGCTGGGCGCGCTGGTCGTGCGCGAGTCGCTGGCCCGCGCCAACGTCGAGGGCAAAGACGTGGGCCACGTCGTGTTCGGCCATGTGGTCAACACCGAGCCCAAAGACATGTACCTCTCGCGCGTGGCGGCCATCAAAGGGGGCTGCGCCGAGAGCACGCCCGCCTTCAACGTCAACCGCCTGTGCGGCTCGGGCTTGCAGGCCATCGTCTCGGCAGCGCAAAGCATCCAGCTGGGTGACGCCGACATCGCCATCGGCGCCGGTGCCGAAAACATGAGCCGCGCCCCCTACGCCAGCCTGGCAACGCGCTTTGGCGCGCGCATGGGCGACACCAAAATGATCGACATGATGGTCGGCGCGCTGCACGACCCGTTCCAGAACATCCACATGGGCGTGACGGCAGAGAACATCGCCGCCAAGTGGGGCATCTCCCGCGACGAGCAGGACGCCATTGCCGTCGAAAGCCACAACCGCGCCCAGCGCGCCATTGAAGCGGGTTACTTCAAAGACCAGATCGTCCCGGTCATGCTCAAGAGCCGCAAGGGCGATGTGGCCTACGAGGTGGATGAGCACTACCGCCCCAACTGCACGCTGGCCGACATGGCCAAGCTCAAGCCCGTGTTCCTGAAAGAAAACGGCACCGTCACCGCTGGCAACGCCTCGGGCATCAACGACGCCGCCGCCGCCGTGGTGCTGATGGACGCGCAAGCCGCCCAGGCCCGTGGCGCCAAGCCGCTGGCGCGTCTGGTGGCCTACGCCCACGCCGGTGTCGATCCCCAATACATGGGCATTGGCCCAGTGCCCGCCACGCAACTGGCTTTGAAAAAAGCGGGCCTCACCGTGCAGGATTTGGACGTGATCGAGGCCAACGAGGCCTTTGCCGCCCAGGCCTGCGCCGTCACGCGCGACCTGGGGCTGGACCCGGCCAAGGTCAACCCCAACGGCTCGGGCATCTCGCTGGGCCACCCGATTGGCGCCACAGGCGCGCTGATCACGGTCAAGGCGCTGCACGAGTTGCAACGCATCCAGGGCCGCTACGCGCTGGTGACGATGTGCATCGGCGGCGGCCAGGGCATTGCCGCCATTTTTGAGCGCATGTAAGCCAACCACCGGGACAGCGCCGCTGCACAACGCGCGGCGCTGGCCCGGTCTTTTTGTATTTTTCAGGAGATTGATCCCGATGTTGCGTCGTCAGTTTTCATTGGCTGCCACGGCCCTGGTGCTGGGTGGCAGCGCCTTGGCGCAAAGCCCCGCCCCTGTGGCCACCGCCGCCTACCCGGCCAAGCCGATTCGCATGATCGTGCCCTTCCCGCCCGGCGGCGGCACCGACATCCTGGCCCGCCTGGTGGCCAACAAGCTCTCCGA
>NZ_JAQUAL010000160.1:0-7382 GCF_028687295.1 Simplicispira sp. | reverse complement strand
GAAACCGGCAACCACATCCGCCGCACCCAGCTCTACGTCAAAGCCCTGGCCGAGCGTTTGCGCGCGCACCCGCGCTTTGAAAGCGTGCTCAACGAACGCATGATTGAATTGCTCTACAAGTCGGTGCCATTGCACGACATCGGCAAGATCGGCATTCCTGACCGCATCCTGCTCAAGCCCGGGCCGCTGGAGCCGGAGGAGTTTGAGCGCATGAAAGAGCACGCTGCCCTGGGCCGCAAAGCCATCGAAGGGGCCGAGCGGCGCCTGGGCATGCGGGTGCGCTTTCTGAGCGTGGCCAAAGACATTGCCTACAGCCACCACGAGCGCTGGGACGGCACAGGCTACCCGGAGCGCCTGGCCGGTGACGCTATCCCTGTGGCCGCGCGCCTCATGGCACTGGCCGACGTGTACGACGCCCTCATCCACCCGCGTGTGTACCGGCCTGCGGTACTGACCCATGAGCAGGCCTGCACCACCCTCGTCAAGGGCCGGGGCAGCCAGTTTGACCCCGACATCGTCGATGCCTTCATCGACATTGCCGAAGACTTTCGCCGCATTGCCCGCAATTACCCCGACCCGGTGTAACCGTGCTGCCGCAGGGGTACTGCGCAATCAGGGCTGGCCTGTGCAGTGGCTTCATGGGTACAGTTCAGTGCATGCTCACTGAAAACACCCATTTCAAAATCATTTACAGCGCTTTTCCGCGCATTGGAGACAAGCTGCAAACACTGTGGGGCAACCCGGAGTTTGGCCACTACATGAACACGCTGCTGCGCGATACCCGCGACGGCGCTCGCAAGGGCTTTCCGGTCAACGTATTTTTTGCCCTGGATGCGCTGGCTGAAGACCATTACCAGGCGTTTCCGGCCCTGCGCCCGCGCACCGACGTCTGGGCCGAAGAAAGCGGCGACTTGCTGCAAACGCAGCACAAGCTGCGTTAGGGCCGCCGCGCTGCGGCTTGTGTAGCGTGGTTCAGAACGGCGCGTCTTGTGCTGGTGACACAGGGCTGGCGCTGGCTGCGTCGGCAGCGGGCGCTGTTTCTGCGGGGGCTGCGGGGGCCTCGCTGCCCTGCAACGGGGCTGCCTGGCGCAGCGCGGCCTTCTCGCCGGCACCGGCAAACTTGCTGTATTTGCCCAGAATCGGCACCAGCTGGCCGTAAATGCGTGGGCAGCCCGCCAGGCACTCTTGCTGCTCCAGAAAATCCGATTCGCCCGTGAAGTTGCCCACCAGGCCGCCTGCCTCGGTCACCAGCAGCGAGCCCGCTGCCACGTCCCAGATCGACAGGCCGGTTTCAAAAAAGCCTTCGGTGAAGCCTGCTGCCACGTAGGCCAGGTCGAGCGCCGCAGCGCCGGGGCGGCGCAGGCCCGCAGTGCGTGGCATGACGTCGGCCATCATGCGCAGGTAATTCTGGAAGTTGTCGCCGGGGCGGAACGGAAAGCCGGTAGAAATCAGGCTGTCCTTGAGCTGCGTGCGCTTGCTCACACGGATGCGGCGCTCGTTCAGGTAGGCGCCGCGGCCCTTGGTGGCGGTGAACAGGTCGTTGCGCGAGGGGTCATAGACCACCGCCTGCTCGACCTTGCCGCGCACGGCCAGCGCAATGCTGACGCAATAGACCGGAAAGCCGTGGATGAAGTTGGTGGTGCCGTCCAGCGGATCGATGACCCAGACAAACTCGGAATCCTTGGCGCCATACTCGCTGCCCGATTCTTCGGCCAGGATGCCGTGGCCGGGGTAGGCCGTCAGCAGCGTCTCGATGATGGCTTTTTCGCTGGCGTGATCGACTTCGGTGACAAAGTCGTTGATCTGCTTTTGCGAGATGCGCACTGCCTCCACGTCCAGGGCCGCACGGTTGATGAGAGCGCCGGCGGCGCGGGCAGCCTTGATGGCCACGTTGAGCATGGGGTGCAGATTGGACGACATAAATTGTGATGTGAGCGCGCCCGCACGGTAGCAGGCAGGCACGCGGACCAGGAACGAGGGAAGTCGCAGCCTGGCGATGCGGGCTGCGACAATGGGGCCGCAATTTTACCCATGCCGCCGCGTCCGCGCTTTTCCTGCTTCTTCCTGCCGCCATGAAAACCCGCTTCATCCTGATCCAGACCAGCCACGCTGGCAACGTTGGCGCTGCCGCCCGCGCCCTGAAAACCATGGGCTTTGATGACCTGGTGCTGGTGGCGCCGCGCTGGCCCAATGTGCTGCGGCGCGAAGAAACCATCCAACGCGCCAGCGGTGCGCTGGACGTGCTGCACAACGCGCGCATCGTTGCCACGCTGGACGAAGCGCTCGACGGCATGAGCCACCTGTGCGCCACCGCCATGACGCCGCGCGACTTTGGCCCGCCCACCTCGGCACCGCGCGCGCATTTTGAATCGCTCCTGAAAAGAGAGCGGCTCGCGCTCACTGCGCAAGGGCTGGAGGCCAAAAACACTGAAAATCCTGCGCTGGGCGATGGCGTTGCCACCTCCGCAGAAACCGGCGTGGCCTTCTTGTTTGGCTGCGAGCGTTTCGGCATGGCCAACGAAGACGTGTACCGCTGCCACGTGGCGCTGCAAATTCCCACCAACCCCGGTTTTGGCTCGCTCAACCTGGCAGCGGCCATCCAGGTGATTGCCTACGAATGGCGCCAGGCGCTGGGCGGTTTTGCACCGTCCGAGGCCACGGCAGGCGCCCCGGCCCCCGCGCCCGCCGTGGTGCGCGCCGATGCCGCCCAGGTCGCGGGCATGCTGGCGCATTGGGAGCAGGCGCTGGTGCAGATTGGTTTTCTCGACCCGGCGGCGCCGAAAAAACTCATGCCACGCCTGAACCAGCTGTTCAACCGCGCGCAATTGCAGACCGAAGAAATCCACATCCTGCGCGGTGTTGCCAAAGCCATGATCGAGGCGGCGCAGGCAAAGCACTAAACTGCTTTTCCTTTTGCACTGCTGTTTCGCCCCATGTTCACCCGCCTGCGCTCCGACATCCAGTGCATCCTTGAGCGCGACCCCGCCGCCCGCAGCAGCTGGGAGGTGCTCACCTGCTACCCCGGCCTGCACGCCCTGGTGCTGCACCGGCGCGCCCACTGGTGCTGGACGCACGGCTTCAAATGGCTGGGGCGCTTTATCTCGCACACCTCGCGCTGGCTCACCGGCATTGAAATCCACCCCGGCGCCAAAATTGCCCCCTGCGTGTTCATCGACCACGGCATGGGCGTGGTGATTGGCGAAACCGCCGAAATCGGCCCCGGCTGCACCATCTACCACGGCGTTACGTTGGGTGGCACCTCGCTGTACAAGGGCGCCAAGCGCCACCCCACGCTGGGCAGCAACGTCATCGTGGGCGCGGGCGCCAAGGTGCTGGGCGGCTTCACGGTGGGCGATGGCGCCAAGGTGGGCAGCAACGCCGTCGTCACCAAACCCGTGCCGGCGGGCGCCACCGCCGTGGGCAACCCGGCGCGCATCATCCAGGCCGAGTCCGACGCGCGGCGCGAGGAGGCAGCCTCCAAAATGGGCTTCTCTGCCTACGGCGTGACGCAAAACGACGACCCGCTCTCGCAGGCCCTGCGCGGCCTGATTGACAGCGCGGGGGCGCAGGAGCACCAGATTGCGCTCTTGTGGCAGGCCATTGAAAAGCTCTCCTCCACGCCCCAGCCTGGCAACTGTGTGCCCGGCGACGCCGCCCGCCACGAAAACTTTGCCGCCGACAAGTTCAACGCCCTGATCGACAAGTAGAGCGGCCAGCGGTAGCGCCCGCGACAGGCCCGTGCCGCTGCTGCCCCTACCATTTCCAGCCCCGTCAAACCTTCTGGAGACCGTACCGATGGATGTGTTCCACGCCTTGCAGCAGCGCCGTTCTGTGCGCGCCTTTTTGCCCCAGACCCCCAGCGCCGATACCGTGCGCGCGCTCATGGAGGGCGCTGCGCGCGCTGCCTCGGGCGGCAACCTGCAACCCTGGCGCGTGCTGGCTTTGACTGGCGAACCCCTGGCGCAGACGCTGCAAGCCGTTGCCCAGGCGCAGCCCGAGGCGTATGCCAACAGCCTGTCGTACCCGCCCGATCTGTGGGAGCCCTACCGCACGCGCCGCTTTGCCAATGGCGAAGACCTCTACCGCAGCATCGGCATTCCGCGCGATGACAAAGCCGCGCGGCTGGAGCAGCTGGGCAAAAACGCCGAATTCTTTGGCGCCCCCGTGGGCTTGTTCATTTGCGTCGACCAGCGCATGGGCCTGCCGCAGTGGATGGATTTGGGCATTTACCTGCAATCGCTGATGCTGCTGGCCGTGGAAAACGGCCTGGCCACCTGCGCCCAGGGCTTCTGGCGCCGCTACGACGGCGCCCTGGCCGCCCACCTGGGCCTGCCCGCCAACTACAGCGTGGCCGTGGGCGTGGCGCTGGGCTTTGAGGACACGCAAGCGCCCATCAACACCTTGCAGGCCAGCCGCGCGCCCTTTGAAGAATGGGCCGAACTGCGCGGTTTCTGATCGCCTGCGCGCACCCACAAAAAAAGAGGGCTACTGCAAAGTAGCCCTCTTTTTTTACTCCTGATTTGGTAGCTGCTTGCGCTTATCCTGTGGGCGCTGGGGCCTGATTTGGCTGTTATTTTTCTGGGAACTGCACGCCAAGGCTCAGGTGCGCGCCGGGCGCTGCGCCTGCTTGGGCCGGAAGGCCTTGCACACGGCCTCGCGCGTTTCCAGGTACGGCCCGCCAATCAGGTCGATGCAGTAGGGCACGGCGGCAAAAATGCCCGGCACCAGCTGCGCACCGTCGGCGCTTTTGAGACCCTCCAGCGTCTCGGCAATCGCCTTGGGCTGGCCGGGCAGGTTGACGATCAGGCACTGGTCGCGGATGACGGCCACCTGGCGCGAGAGGATGGCCGTGGGCACAAACTTCAGGCTGATCTGGCGCATCTGTTCGCCAAAACCAGGCATCTCTTTGTGTGCCACGGCCAGCGTGGCCTCGGGCGTCACGTCGCGCAGGGCCGGGCCGGTGCCGCCTGTGGTCAGCACCAGGCTGCAACCGGCTGCCACCAGTTCGAGCAGCGTGGCGCTGATGGTGGCTTGCTCGTCGGCAATCAGCCGCGCCTCGAAGGTGATGGGGTTGTGCAGCGCACGCGTGAGCCAGTCTTGCAGCGCGGGCAGGCCCTGGTCGGCATAGATGCCGCTGCTGGCGCGGTCGCTGACCGAGACGATGCCGATCTTGACGGCCTCAAACATCGCCATCCTCCTGCGGCGCCTCGTTGCCATCGGCATCGTCAGGGCCACCCAACTGGGTGCGCACCAGCACAAACAGCTCACGGTAGGCGCGGCCCTTGCGCGGTGCCAGCCCTTGCGACTGGGCCACGGTGGCATCGTGTGCGCCGGGGGCGTCTTTGCGCGCCTGGCGGATCAGCGCGCGCAGCTGCTGGATGTCGGTGCCGGGGTGGTGGGCAATCCATTCGGCCTGGGCGCTGTCCTCGGCGATGAGGCGGTCGCGCCACTGCTCGGCCAGGTGCAGCGCCAGCTTGTCGGCGGCCGAGCCGCTGCGCTGCTCTTGCAGGGCGGTGCGCACGGCGGCCACGGTGTCGTCATCGAGCTTGCGCATGAGCTTGCCCACGTACTGCATCTGGCGGCGCTTGCCTTCAAAGTTGGTGATGCGCCGCGCCTCGGCCAGCGCTTCGACCAGTTTGTCGGGCAGGCCGATGCGGGCGAACAGGTCAGCGCGCAGGCTCAAAAGCTCTTTGCCCAGGTCTTGCAGTTCGTCGCTTTCGCGCTTGAGGTCGGTGCGGCTCGCATCGGGCGTGCCTTTGAGTTCGGCTTTGAGCGCGATGTCCATTTCGCTGCCTTCGGCAACAAACTGGCCGCGCACAAAGTAGCCTTTTTTGGGTTTGCGTGACATGGTGAAATCCGGGAGGTGAGGGCGTTTGGGAGGCGTGTGGCGGCCACGGGGGCAGGGCCCAACGCCAGCGCCCCCGCTCGTACAGAGCTGGGGGCGCGCGCAAGTATCATAGCCGCGCCATGAAATCAACACGCCCTGCCGCACCCCGCACCCGCCGCGCCGCTCCAGCGACCGCACCTTCCCCCCAGCATCCCGAGCGCGTGAGTGCCGCTGACAGCGGTTTCAGCTACAGCCGCGCGTTCTTTGAAGACCTCGTCGATAGCGCCCTGGCCCACGCCAAAAAAGTGGGTGCCACCGATGCCGGTGCCGAAGCCTCCGAGGGCTGCGGCCTGTCGGTGAACGTGCGCAAGGGCGAGCTCGAAACTGTGGAGCGCAACCGCGACAAGTCCCTGGGCATCACCGTGTACCTGGGCCACCGGCGCGGCAATGCCAGCACGTCAGACTTCTCGCCCGCCGCCATTGAGCGCACCGTGCAGGCGGCCTACGACATCGCCCGCTTCACCGCCGAAGACCCGGTGGCCGGTTTGCCCGCCGAGGCCGACATCGCCCCGCCCGAGTCCCACCGCGATCTGGATTTGTTCCACCCCTGGGCCTTGACCAGCGAAGAGGCCGCGCGCATCGCCATCGAGTGCGAGGCCGCCGCCTTGGCTACGCACAAGCGCATCACCAACAGCGAAGGCGCAGGCGTGTCGGCGCAGCAAAGCCATTTTTTCAGCGCGCACACGCACGGCTTTCGCGGTGGCTATGCCACCTCGCGGCACAGCCTGTCGGTGGCGCCCATTGCCGCCTTGCCAGGCCGCAACGCCGACATGCAGCGCGATGCCTGGTACAGCTCGCAGCGCAGTGCCACGGAGCTGGCATCGCCCGCCGCCGTGGGCCGCTACGCTGCCCAGCGCGCCCTGAGCCGCCTGGGCGCACGCAAAATCGCCACCACCGAATGCCCGGTGCTGTTTGAGTCCAATCTGGCCGCCGGGCTGCTGGGCGGTTTTGTGCAGGCCGTCAGTGGCGGTGCGCTCTACCGCAAGAGCACGTTCTTGCTCGACTCGCTGGGCAAGCAGATTTTCCCCAAGCACATCGACATCCTGGAAGACCCGTTCATCCTGCGCGGCAAGGGCAGCTCGCCGTTTGACGAAGAAGGCGTGCGCGTGGCCGCGCGCAAGGTGGTGGATGCGGGCCGCGTCGAGGGCTATTTCCTCAGCAGCTACTCGGCGCGCAAGCTGGGCATGCGCACCACGGGCAACGCAGGCGGCTCGCACAACCTGGTGCTGACCTCGCGGCGCACCAAGGCCGGGGACGACCTCACGGCCATGCTGAAGAAGCTGGGCACGGGCCTGTTCGTGATCGAGCTGATGGGCCAGGGCGTGAACTACGTCACCGGCGACTATTCACGCGGCGCCAGCGGCTTTTGGGTAGAGAACGGCGAGATCGCCTTTCCGGTGCATGAAATCACCATCGCCGGCAACCTGCGCGACATGCTCAAAGGCATTGAAGCCGTGGGTGCCGATGCCTACAACCACGGCGCCAAAACCGTGGG
>NZ_JAQUAL010000159.1:0-7520 GCF_028687295.1 Simplicispira sp. | reverse complement strand
CGCCCATCCTGTTGGGCTTTACGGTGCTGGCGGCGCTGCTGTGCCTGGTGATTACGCACATCGTGGTGGTCACGGCGCTCAGCTACGGGCTGTCGCGCTACGCGCTGGAGATGGTGATTCGTGTGCTGGTGCTGGAGCTGATTCCGCTGACGGCGGCGCTGTTTGTGGCCATGCGCTGCACCATTCCCAGTGGCGCGCAGTTGGCGCTGTTGCGCCAGTCGGGGCATTTTGGCTGGCTGCGCCAGCACGGCGCTGACCCGGTGCGCACACAGCTGCTGCCGCGCGTGCTGGCCGGGGTGTTTGCCAGCATCACGCTGGCGGCGCTGTCGTGTGTGGTGGCGCTGGTCATGGCTTATCTCAGCGTGTATGGCTTTAACGTGGCGGGGCTGCCCGGCTACACGCGCATGTTCGGCCAGGTGTTCACGCCGGTGGTGACGCTGGTGTTTGCCCTGAAAACGGTGTTTTTCAGCCTGGCCGTGGCCTTGATTCCGATGACCGCCGGGATGTACGACACCGGCGAGGCCACCCAGCCCGACTCCGAGCTGGGCGGTCTGGCGCGCATGTTTGCCGTGCTGCTGCTGATCGAGGTGCTCTCGCTCGTCGGCAATTACTATTGATGCCCATGACTGCCACGCCACCCCCGACCCCGCCCGTGCCGCCGTCTGCACCCACGCCATCTGCGCCCCCCATGCCCCCCGTGGACATGCTGCGCCCCGTGGCCCACCTGCAACTCAAGGCAGCGGCGCTGCTGCTGTTCACGCTGGCGCTGATCGTGGGCTCGGGCCTGTATTTGTTGTATGCGCGCGGCGCCTTCGAGCCCACGCAGACGCTGGTGCTCACCGCCGACGACTCCGAGGGCGTGGTGGTGGGCATGGACATGACGTTTTCAGGCTTTCCGATTGGCCGCGTGCGCCGCATTGAACTGGCCCCCGATGGCAACGCCCGCATCATCGTGGACGTGCCGCGCAAAGACGCCCACTGGCTGCGCGTCTCCAGCGTGTTTACGCTGGTGCGCGGCCTGGTCGGCGGCACCAACATCCGCGCCTACAGCGGCATGCTGCAAGACGCACCGCTGCCCGATGGCGCCGTGCGCCCCGTGCTGCGCGGCGACGCCACCGCCGAAATCCCCCAGCTCATGGCCACCGCGCGCGAGCTGCTGGCCAACCTCACGGCCCTGACGGCGCCCGATGCGGCCCTGGGCACCAGCCTGGGCCAGGTGCAGACCCTCACCCAGCGCCTGCAAGGCCCGGGCGGTGCGCTGCAAGTGCTGATGGGCAATGCGCAAGACGCCCGCAAAGTCATCACCACCCTGGAGCGCACCAACGCGCTGCTGGCGCGCCTGGATGGCATGGCCGCCAAGGCCGACACCCAGGTGTTTGGCGCGGCGGGCGTGCTGCCCGAGGTGCGTGCCAGCGTGGTGCAGCTCAATGGTCTGCTGGCGGACGCCCGCCAGAGCCTGAAAAAAGTCGATGCCGTGCTGGAGCAGGCCCAGGCCGTGGGCGCCAACGTGCGCGAGGGCACCGCCGACCTGGGCACCCTGCGCGCCGAGGTGGAAAGCAACCTGCGCCAGATAGAAGGTCTGGTCAACGAATTGCAGCGCAAATGGCCGTTTGCCCGTGACGCCGAGGTGAAGTTGCCATGACGTTGTTACCCCACATGCCCCCAGGGCTGGCCCGCCGGTTCGCAGCGTGGTGGCGTGCCATTGCCCGTGCCCGCGTGGGTGCAGTGACTGGCTTGGGCGCTGGCGCTGCTGCCCGTACCGGCTGGCGCGCTGGCGCGCTGGCGCTGTGCCTGTGGGCCGCCGGTTGCTCCAGCCAGCCGCCCGTGCCCGATTGGAAGCGCAACGCCAGCGCCGCTGCCGACAAGGCCGTGGCCGCCTCCCTCTCGGGCGATGGCCGCATCGCGCAACTTGAATGGGACCGTGCCCGCCAGCAAACCGCGCGCACCGGCCAGATCACCTTGCTGGCGCGGCTGGAGTTGCTGCACTGCGCGGCGCAGGTGGCCAGCCTGAATCTGGCGCCCTGTGCCGGTTTTGACGCACTGCGCGCCGATGCCGCACCGGCGGAACGGGCCTATGCCGACTATCTGGCAGGCCGCGCCACGGCCCAGACGGTACCGCTGCTGCCACCGGCCCAGCAAAGCACAGCGCTGGTGCCTGCCGAACAGGCCGCACAGGCGCTGGCGGCCATCACCGACCCGCTCTCGCGCCTGGTGGCCGCCGGGGTGCTGTTGCACACCGGGCGCGCCCACCCGGATGTGATCGCCCTGGCCACCGACACCGCATCCGCCCAAGGCTGGCGCCGCCCGCTCATGGCCTGGCTGCTGCTGCAAGCGCAGCGCGCCGATGCCGCTGGCGACACCGAAGAAGCCGCGCGCCTGCGCAGGCGCATCCACCTCGTCGAGCGCAGCGGTGCCAAGCCCTGAATGCGCCCGGACATCAATCCAATATGCCGGAAGAAGAAACCATTGCATCCAGGCCCGATGGCAGCTGTGCCAAGGCATCGGCGGCCTGTACGGCCACATCTGGCAACAACACCACAGCGGTGGCGCTCACGGCCAGAACCACGGTGGCAGCAAAAGCCATCAGCGGGTGCGAGCGCGCTGGCTGGCGGGGTGGCAGGTGTCGGCGTTTCATGGCGGAATCTCCTGTCAATGCGCCTTGCCGAAGTGGCAAAGGCCCGCAAGGTTGTGATTACCGCTCCCCCGCACGGTTCCGTCTGTCAGACGAGCGCGCTGGGTGGTGAGCGTGCGTAACAGTCCCGGGATGCATGTGTCTTCCAGCGCACTGAGAACCCCGCTCACCGAGGTCTGGATGGTGCACGCCGTGCGCGCCCTGGAGCAGACCGGCCCGCTGGACGATACCCAGGCCATGGCCGAGGCGTTTGCCCGCCACACCCACCCGCAAGCGCGCCTGCGCGAGCGCGCCTGGCTGCTGGGCCAGCGCCTGGGCCTGCCCGCACAGATGGCGCGCTGGCGCGATGCCGCCTGGTGGCTGGGCGCCGCGCTGGCCGTGGTGGTGGTGCTGATGGCCAATGGCATGGTCTTTGCCATCTTGGCGCAAGGCCGCAGCATCCATGCGGGCAGTGCCCTGGTGGCAGCGCTGGGCGTGCATCTGGTTACGCTGGGGGTGTGGCTGGCCACCTTGGTACTGGCACCGCGCTGGCCGGGGGCGTGGGGGCGCTGGTCGCTGGGCGCGCTGCTGCTGCGCGTGCTGGCGTGGTGGCCCGCAGACCGCACGGCGCCATCGCCCCTGTCCGCCCCGCTGGCCACGGGTGCCCGCCAGATGCTGCGCCAGGCGCGCCTGGCACCCTGGGGGTTGGGCTTGGTCAGCCACCTGGTGTGGGCGGCATCGTTTGTCTGGGTGCTGCTGGGGTTGCTGGGGGCTTTTGCCTTCCGCGAGTACCGCCTGACCTGGGAGAGCACGATTTTTGACCCGGCGTTTTTTCAGACACTGGTGCAGGCCAGTGGCTGGTTGCCCGCGCAACTGGGCTTTGCCGTACCCGATGGGGCCGTGTGCATGGCCGGGCAGATGGCGCCAGCGGCACTCGCTGCCGGGCCAGACGCATGCGCCCGCGCCGCTGCGTGGTGGCTGCTGGGCTGCGTAGCGGTGTACGGGTTGCTGCCGCGCCTGCTGTGCGCGGCATGGTGCGCCGGGGTCTGGCAGCGGCGCAAAAACCGCCTGGCCCTTGATACCGCTGACCCCTACCTGCGCCAATTGCTGGCGCGCTGGGATGCGATGGCGCCCGCGTACATCACCGACCCCGAGCCGCTTGCGCTGCCCGGCGCCACCAGCGCGCCCGGTGGCAGCGCACCAGACGCCAGTGCCCACCGCAGCGCCATCGCCTGGATTGGCTTTGAGCTGCCCCAGGCCCAGGCTTGGCCACCACCCCAGGCCGCCAGCGCTGCCCTGGTCGAGCGCATTGCCGGCACCCAGGACGAGCGCAGCCGCGTTCTGGCAGCTCTGGCCCGGCTGCATCCGGGCGCGCTGGTGCTGGTGTGCAACGCCGCTGCCACCCCCGACCGGGGCACCGAGCGTTTTCTGCGCGAGGCGTGCAGCCACGCCGGGCAGTGCGCGCTGTGGCTGGTGCTGCCGGGCAGCCCCGGCGCACCGTCCGGGTCGGCCCCGCCCAGCGCCCCCGCGCAGCGCTGGCGCGACTGGCTGAACGCCCGGGGCCTGCCCGCCGTGCCCACCTTCACCGACGCCGCCCAGGCCCAATCCTGGGCCGAGCAGGTGTCAACCACCCCGCCATGATTGCCCCTACCGATTCCTATCCGCCGCTGGACATCGCCGTGGTGGGCCACACCAACGTTGGCAAAACCTCGCTCTTGCGCACCTTGCTGCGCCAGCCTGACTTTGGCCAGGTCTGCGACAGCGCGGGCACCACCCGGCACGTCGAGCGCACCGACCTGCGCATTCAGGGCGCGGTGGCCGTGCGCTACTTTGACACCCCGGGCCTGGAAGACTCGGTGGCGCTGCACCACTACCTGCAATCCTTGCCCGGCGATTTGCCCACGCCGCTGGAGCGCGTGCGCGCCTTTCTGCGCGGCCCCGAGGCGCAGGCCGCCTTCGAGCAAGAAGCCAAGGTGCTGCGCAAGCTGCTGGAGGCCGATGCCGCCATCTACGTCATCGACTGCCGCGAAGACGTGCTGCCCAAATACCGCTGCGAGATCGAAATCCTCAGCGCCTGCGCCAAGCCCGTCATGCCGGTGCTGAACTTTGCGCGCAGCCCCGGCCACCAGGCGCAGGCCTGGCAGAGCACCCTGGCCGCTTACCACCTGCACGCCTCGGTGCTGTTCGATGCCGTTGCGCCGTTCGTGGGCGCCGAGCGCCAGCTCTACGAAGACCTGGGTGTGCTGCTGCGCGCACGCCGCGCGCAGTTGCAGGCCATCTTGGACGACCTGGCGCTGCAAGCCCAGGAGCGCCGCCTGGCCGCCTGCCAACTGGTGGCCAGTGTGCTGGTCAGCGCCGCCGCCATGCGCCGCGAAGTGCCGCAAGCCGCGCTGGCCGACCCGGCACACAAAACGGCACTGCTGCGCGGTTTTCGGCAATCGCTGACGCCGCAGGTGGCCGCCTGCGTGCAGGCCGTGCTGGCGGTGTACGGCTTTCGGCCCGGCGATGCCGAGGTGGCCGACCTGCCCTGGAGCAGTGGCCGTTGGGAGGCCGATCTGTTCCACCCGCAAACCCTGCTGGATGCAGGCCACAAGCTGGGCAAGGGCGCTGCCGTGGGGGCTGCGGTGGGGTTGGCGGCGGATGTGGCGCTGGCCGGGTTGTCGCTGGGCACGGGCACCGCACTGGGCGCCGCTGTGGGCGGTCTGGCCAGCCAGGGCTGGAGCCAGGTGCCGCGCAAAATCGCCAACCGCGTGCGCCGCATCGAAGAGCTGACCCTGGAAGACGAGGTGCTGCACCTGCTGGCCAGCACCCTGGTGCGCCTGTGCGCTGCGCTGGAGCAGCGCGGCCACGCCGCTTGGCAGCGCCTGCATGTGGGTGCGCAGCCCGCAGCCGACAGCGCCGCACCGGGAGCGCCCGCCCTGCGCGATCTGCTGGCCCACCTGGCCCCAGCGCGCAGCCACCCCGATTGGGAGCAGGCCCAGCCCGGCGGTGCCACCGATGCCCGCCGCCAGCGTTTGGTGGATGCGCTGGCAGGGCAGTTGGCTACCCTGGTGGCTGCTCCCGGCGACTGAAACGCGCCCCAGCTTTGTTGCGCCGGGCCTCGCCAAAATAGGGGCCAAAATCGATTCCAGCCCTTGTGCATTGGGCGCGAGCAGCTATGGATTCAGTAGCTTTTTTGTGGCGATGGGCAGGCATCCTGCCGGGCTGTGATGTGCCAGAAATCAATGGTCAAAACAGCGTCAAACGCCCTGCCATAGAGCGCCAATAGCTATCAATTAAGTAGCGTTTTTCAAGGGCGCCGGGGGGCTGGTCATTTCAGGGCCTGTCGTGGCGCACGCGCACAAAGCTGGCAAAGCGCGGCAGGCCGCTGGCGTGCTGGCCGCGAAAGCGGTAGGTCACCCAGCTGCCAAGGGGCGGGGGCGATTCGCGCTCGGCGTCGGTCAGGCCGGTGCCCAGCTTGAAGCGCTGGCCGCTGGGCATTTCTACCAGCAGTGCGCCCAGGCGGCCTGCGTGCTTGCCTTGGCCGGGGATGTGGCCCACCACGCGCGCCTCGGTGTCGTCGTGCGTTTTTACCTTCAGCAAATCATCGCTGCGGCCTGCGCGGTAGTGCGACGCGCCCCGGTGCAGCATCAGCCCCTCGCCACCGCCGCGCACGGTGCGCGCCAGCAGCGCCTGCAAAGCGGCATCAGTGGCCACGCGCTGCTGGGGCACGGCCTGCACCCAGGGCTGTTGCAGGCTTGCCACCAGCGTTTGCAGCGCGCCCAAGCGTTCATCGAAGCTGCCGCCGTGCGCGGGCAGGTCAAACACCATGAAGCGCAGCTGGCGCCAGGCGGCGTCATCCGGTGTTTGCCGCGCGGTGGTGGACTGGGCCTGCGCAAACTGGCCGCGCCCGGCCCACAGTTCACCGTCCAGCGGCTGGGCAGGCCAGTTTGCGGTGAACCAGGCCGGGGCGTTGACCACCTCGCCGCCGCGCGTGCGCAGGCGCTGGCCGTCCCAGTAGCCGCGCACGCCGTCGTATTTTTCGCTCACCCAATAGCCGTGCAGCGCCATGCCGGGGCGGTACACCTGCGCCAGCAGCAGCGCGGGCGCATCGGCGTCGGCTGCGTTGGCCGGGGCAGGCACGGCCAAGCTCCACGCCGCCCAAGCCAACCAGGTCAAAACGCGGCGGCGCTGGAGCATGATGAACTCACTTTTTGATAGCTGCCAGCGCTTTCTGCATCAGCGCTGGAGCCGGTTTGGGGGCTGAATCAGGCCAGCGCTTCGCTGTCGCGGCTGATGCCGGCGGTCTGGCTGAAGCCGCCGTCCACGTAGGTGATTTCAGCCGTCACGCCGCCCGCCAGGTCGCTCAGCAAGAACGCGGCCACATTGCCCACGTCCTCGATCGTCACGTTGCGCCGCAGCGGCGAGGCGCTGGCCACGTTGCCCAGCAGCTTGCCAAAGTCCTTGATGCCGCTGGCCGCCAGCGTCTTGATGGGGCCGGCGCTGATGCCGTTGACGCGCATGCCGCGTGGCCCCAGCGATTCGGCCAGAAAGCGCACGCTGGCTTCCAGGCTGGCCTTGGCCAGGCCCATGGTGTTGTAGTTGGGAATGGCACGCAGCGCGCCCAGGTAGCTCAGCGTCAGCAGGGCCGACTTGTCGTTCAGGTAGGGCAGGGCGGCCTTGGCCATGGCCGGGAAGCTGTAGGCGCTGATGTCGTGGGCGATGCGGAAGTTTTCGCGGGTCAGGCCATCGAGGAAATCGCCCGCAATGGCTTCGCGCGGGGCAAAACCGATGGCGTGGACAAAGCCGTCAAACGTGGGCCAGGTTTGGGACAGGTCGGTGAACATGGCCTCGATCTGCTCGTCGCTGCCCACGTCGCAGTCAAACACCAGGGTCGAATTGAACTCGGCGGCAAAGCCGGTGATGCGGT
>NZ_JAQUAL010000019.1:30555-34648 GCF_028687295.1 Simplicispira sp. | reverse complement strand
CCACGCGCCAGCAGCAGCCGGGCGCGCTTTTCGGTGCAGGGCATCAGCGCCTGGCCTTGGGTGTCCAACACAAAAACCGCCACGGTCGTTTCACTCCATCCGTTCACACACTGCAAACTGTGCAGCACAGGCTGTCTTTCCAGTCGTCAGCCCTTACGGGCCTGGTGACGGGCCTCTTGCGAGGCCGCTCCCCTCGGGAATGTCCACAACCGGCTCCAGCTTTTGCAAGCTGCGGTTTCAACCTTCGGGCCTTTACCTTGGCCCAGCATGATCAAAACCTTGCAGAGCAGCAAACTGAGGAAGCATTTGCTGGTGCGTCTGAACGACCTGTTGTCAACGTAGCGGGCTGGTTACCGCTTTCCCTGGTCAACCCGGCTTGAAGCCTTGCGGTTCCAAGCCCCGCCCTTCAGGGCGGGGTAGTTGACGGCAACTCCTGCAAACGCATCGAAAAATCGGTGGCTTTGACGTCTTTGGTCAAGGTGCCGATGGAAATGCGGTCCACGCCGGTTTCTGCAAGGGCGCGCAGGCCGTCGAGCGTGACGCCGCCGGAGATTTCCAGAATCGCACCGCCGCCCGCATGCGCCGCGTTGGTGCGCACGGCCTCGCGCAGCGTGGTCAGCGGCATGTTGTCCAGCAGCACCATCTTGGCGCCCGCATACAGCGCCTCTTGCAACTGCTCCAGCGTCTCGACTTCAATCTCGATGAACTGGGCGCGCGCGGCCACCTTCTCGGCAGCGCGCAGCACCGCCGTGATGCCACCGGCAGCGGCGATGTGGTTTTCCTTGATGAGCACAGCGTCGTGCAGGCCGATGCGGTGGTTGGTGCCGCCGCCCACGCGCACGGCGTATTTTTCTGCCAGGCGCAGGCCGGGCAGGGTTTTGCGCGTGTCCACGATATGCGCCTTGGTACCGGCCACGGCCTGCACGTAAGTGGCGGTTTTGGTGGCCACGGCACTGAGCAGCTGCAAGAAGTTCAGCGCGGTGCGCTCGGCGCTGAGCAGGGCGCGGGCGTTGCCCTCGAACTCCAGCACGACGGTGTCGGCAGCGCAGCGCTGGCCCTCGGCCACATGCCAGGTCAGTTGCACGGTGGGGTCGAGGGCGCGCAGGGCGGCCTCGGCCCAAGGGGTGCCGCACAGCACGGCGGCTTCGCGCACCAGGATGCGGCCCCGGGCGCGGCGCGCGGGGTCAATCAGGCCAGCGGTCAGGTCGCCGCTGCCCACGTCTTCCTGCAAGGCGCGGGCCACGTCGAGCAGCACCTGGGCGTGCAGGGATTGGCGGGTTTCATCGTCGAGGTATGTCATGGGCGGCAAGCATAGCGGCTTGACGCCCATGCCACAGGCGGCCTGCCAGGGAACCCGAACGCTCCCATGGGTTGGGCCGGGCCACAGGCAGGCAGGCCCTACACTCGCCCCTCCCCAGGACTTACCGAGACCCAGCCATGAACCCCACTGCTGCGCCTGCCGCCCTGTCGGCCACCCACGCCACGCCCTACGGCACCTTGCCGCCCGCCTCGCCCCTGCCCCAGCGCCGCCCGGTGAGCCTGCCGCGCCTGCAACAAATGCGCGAGGCTGGAGAAAAAATCACCATGCTCACCGCCTACGACGCCACCTTTGCCGCCGTGGCCGATGCCGCCGGGGTGGAGTGCCTGCTGGTGGGCGACTCGCTGGGCATGGTCTGCCAGGGGCTGCCCAGCACCGTGGGTGTGTCGCTGGACACCATGGTTTATCACACCGAAAGCGTGGCGCGCGGCCTGCACCGGGTGCAGGGCACGGCCTGGGTGGTGGCCGACCTGCCCTTTGGCAGCTACCACGAGTCCAAAGAACAAGCACTGCGCAGCGCCTGTGCATTGATGCAGGCGGGTGCGCACATGGTCAAGCTCGAAGGCGGCGGCTGGACAGCGGAGACGGTGCGGTTTCTGGTCGATCGCGGCGTGCCCGTGTGCGCCCACCTGGGCCTGACGCCGCAAACCGTCCACGCCCTGGGTGGCTACCGCGTGCAGGGCAAAACCGACCAGGCCGCGCAAACCCTGCGCCGCCAGGCGCGCGAGCTGCAAGACGCCGGGGCCACCATGCTGGTGCTGGAGATGGTGCCCGCGCAGCTGTCGCACGAGCTCACGCACGAGCTGGCGCACTGCCACACCATCGGCATCGGTGCGGGCAACGGCACCGCCGGGCAAGTGCTGGTGCTGCACGACATGCTGGGCATGAACCTGGGCAAGATGGCCAAATTTGTCCGCAACTTCATGCAGGACGCGGGCAGCGTGCGCGGCGCCATGGAAGCCTATGTGCAGGCCGTCAAGGCGGGCACCTTCCCGGACAACGCGCTGCACGCCTGGTAAGGCGCGCTGGCACGGCCACTGCCACTGGCGCTGCGCTGACCCAGCCACACGGCAAGGCACCGCACCACGCCTGGAATTTGGTATGTTTTTGGCCTCCAGCCCTTACAGAGTGCGCGCGAGCAGCTATTGTTTTTGATTCAACCTTTCGGCTATGCACATCGTTCACACCATCCCCGATTTGCGCGCGGCCCTGGCCGCCTACCAGCACCCTGCCTTCGTGCCCACCATGGGCAACCTGCACGAAGGCCACCTGGCCTTGGTGCGCCAGGCCCAGCCGCTGGGCGACGCCACGGTGGCCAGCATCTTCGTCAACCGCCTGCAATTTCTGCCGCACGAAGACTTTGACAGCTACCCGCGCACCTGGGAGGCCGACTGCGCCCAGCTGCGCGCCGCCGGTTGCACGGTGCTGTTTGCCCCGCGCGAGCCCGATTTGTACCCCGAGCCGCAAACCTTCAAGGTCCAGCCCGACCCGCTGCTGGCCGACATCCTCGAAGGGCAATTTCGCCCCGGCTTCTTCACCGGCGTATGCACCGTGGTGATGAAGCTGCTGAGCGCCGTATTTGCAGGCAAAGCCAACGGCACCGCCCTGTTCGGGCAAAAGGATTACCAGCAGCTGATGGTGCTGCGCCGCATGGTGCAGCAGTTTGCGCTGCCCATCACCGTGGTGGCCGGCGCCACGCAGCGCGCCGCCGATGGCCTGGCGCTGAGCTCGCGCAACGGCTACCTCAGCGAGGCCGAGCGCGCTGAAGCCGTGCAGCTCTCGCAAGCCCTGCGCACCCTGGCCGATCAGGCCCTGGCCGCTGCGCAGGCCCAGCCCACCGCGTGGCCCGCATCCCTGCCCGCCCTGGAGCAGCAGGCCCAGCAGGCCCTGGCCGCGCGCGGCTGGCAGTGCGACTACCTCACCGTGCGCCGCCGCAGCGATTTGCAGCCCCCGCAGGCCAGCGACAGCGCAGGCAGCCTGGTGGTGCTGGGCGCCGCCCGCTTGGGGCACACGCGGCTGATCGACAACCTTGAAACCTGATCGCCCAGACCGCCCGCGCCCCGTGCTGCGGCCTGACCGGCCTGCTGACACGGGCGCCAGCCGTACCAGCACCAGCGCCAGCGCTCGCCCTGCCAGCAGCAACCGCAGCCCAGCCAGCCGCAGCGCAAGCGCACGCCCAGCGCCCGGCGCACCTGTGCGCCGCGTGGCCAAGGCCGCGCCCACTGCGCCGCGCCTGTTGCTGCTGAACAAGCCGTTTGACGTGCTGACCCAATTCAGCGGCGGCGAGGGCCGCGCCACATTGAAAGATTTTGTCGATGTGCCCGGCGTGTATCCCGCAGGCCGCCTCGACCGCGACAGCGAAGGCCTGCTGCTGCTGACCAACGATGGCACCCTGCAAGCGCGCATTGCCGACCCGCGCCACAAGCTGGCCAAAACCTACTGGGTGCAGGTGGAAGGCATCCCAACCGAGGCGCAACTGGCGCAACTGCGCGCAGGCGTACTGCTCAATGACGGGCCAACCCTGCCCGCCCAGGCACGGCTGCTGGAGCCCGCCCCCACGCTGTGGCCACGCAACCCGCCCGTGCGGTTTCGGCAAAGCATCCCGACCGCCTGGCTGGAGCTGGTGATCCGCGAAGGCCGCAACCGCCAGGTGCGGCGCATGACCGCCGCCGTGGGCCTGCCCACGCTGCGCCTGGTGCGCGTACAAATCGGCCCATGGGCGCTGGACGACCTGGCGCCCGGGCAGTGGCGCGAGGCCAGCGTGCCCACCTAGCC
>NZ_JAQUAL010000019.1:0-30455 GCF_028687295.1 Simplicispira sp. | reverse complement strand
CAGCCTCTACAATGCCGCCTGTTCTGCTGCGGGGGCGTTGGTTCACGGGCAAGACCACCCCATTCGCCTTTGACCGACCTGCCCATGCGAGCAGGCACAGTCCTCCACCAGTCACCCCCGTTCTTCTGCACCCATGGCCACACTCCAAATCACCACCACCTTGCTGGGACTGGGGCTTGCCGTTGTCATCCTGCTGCTGGTGCGCCGCGACCACCTGTATTTGCTGCACGGCCTGTTCTGGGTGGCCGTGGCAGGGGCTGCCGCCCTGCTGGGTGCCTGGCCCGGCCTGATTGACCGGCTGGCCTCTGTGGTGGGCATCAGCTACCCACCCGCGCTGCTGCTGCTGCTGGCCTGCGTGGTGCTGCTGGTCAAGGCACTGCACACCGACATGGACAACACCCGCATCGAGCGCGATGTGCGCCGCCTCAACCAGCGCCTGGCCCTGCTGGAGGCCGATCTGGCCCTGGCCGGGCACACCCTGCCGCCAAGCACCGAGGCCAGCGCCCCTGCCAGCGCAGGCACTACCGCAACCGCCCACCCGGCTGACAACGCATGACCACCTCTTCTCTCGTTCCCGTCATCCTCTGCGGCGGCTCCGGCACGCGCCTGTGGCCGCTCTCGCGCGAGACCTATCCCAAGCAGTTTCTGGCCCTGGCCGGTGAACACACCATGCTGCAAGACACGGCACTGCGCCTGCACGGCCTGCCCGACAGCGTGGCGCTGGACGCATCGCCCATCGTCGTCTGCAACGCCGAACACCGCTTTCTGGCTGCCGGGCAACTGGCGGGGGTGGGCATTGCGCACGCCCGCATCGTGCTCGAACCCGCTGGCCGCAACACGGCCCCCGCCCTGACGCTGGCCGCCCTGCAAGCGTGCGAAGGCGGCGCCGACCCCATCCTGCTGGCCATGCCCGCCGACCACGTCATCACCGACCGGCCTGCCCTGCACGCCGCCGTGGTGCAGGCCCACGCCGTGGCCAGCCAAGGCGCCATGGTCACCTTCGGCATCGTGGCCGACCGGCCTGAGACCGGCTACGGCTACATCCAGCGCGGCGATGCACACCTGCACGGCAGCGACCGCATCGCCAGCTTTGCAGAAAAACCCGACGCCACCACCGCCCAGCGTTACCTGGACTCGGGCGAGTACCTCTGGAACAGCGGCCTGTTCATGGTGCGTGCCAGCGTCTGGCTCAAGGCCCTGGCGAGTTGCCGCCCCGACATCCTGCAAGCCTGCCAGCAGGCCATGCAGCAAGCCGTGCGCGACCTGGACTTCATCCGCCCCGACGCTGCCTCCTTTGCCGCCTGCCCGTCTGATTCAATCGACTACGCCGTCATGGAGCGCCTGCCCGTGCGCGCCGACCTGGGCATCCCCGCCTGCGTGCTGCCCCTGCAAGCGGGCTGGTCTGACCTGGGTGCCTGGGACGCCCTGTGGGACGTGAGCGCGCGCGACGCCAACAACAACGCCACCATGGGTGACGCCGTGCTGCACGACTGCACCGACTCCTTGCTGATGGCCAACAGCCGCTTGGTGGCCGGTGTGGGCCTGCACAACATCGTCGTCATAGAAACCCCTGACGCCGTGCTGGTGGCCGACAAAAGCCAGACGCAAAGTGTCAAGCACATCGTGGCCCAGCTCAAAGCCCAGGGCCATGCGCTGGCCAACACCCACCGCAAAATCCACCGCCCCTGGGGCTGGTACGACAGCATCGACGGCGGCGAGCGCTTCCAGGTCAAGCGCATTGTGGTCAACCCCGGCGCCAGCCTCAGCCTGCAAATGCACCACCACCGCGCCGAGCACTGGGTGGTGGTCAAAGGCACCGCCGAAGTCACCAACGGCGAGCGCACCTTTTTGCTGGGCGAGAACGAATCCACCTTCATCCCGCTGGGCCACATCCACCGCCTGTCCAACCCCGGAAAACTGCCGCTGGAAATCATCGAAGTGCAGTCGGGCAGCTACCTGAGCGAGGACGATATCGTGCGGTTTGAAGACACTTATGGCCGCGTAGCCGCTGCCCCCGTGCGCGAGGTGTAGTTCATGCCCGGCTTACCCATGCTCAAGGCCCTGTGGGCTTACCGCAGCTTTGTCTGGAGCAGTGTGCTGCGCGAGTTCCATGGCAAATACCGCGAATCGCTGCTTGGCGCTTTCTGGTCAGTGGCCAACCCGCTGGCCATGATCGTCATCTACACCGTGGTATTTGGTCAGCTCATGCGCTCCAAGCTGGCAGGGCATGAGCAAACACCGTTTGCCTTCAGCATCTACCTGTGCGCTGGGGTTATCACCTGGGGCCTGTTTGGCGAAATGCTCGGACGCCTGAACAACGTTTTCCTGGAGCACGGCAACCTGATCAAAAAGTCCAACTTTCCGCGCATTTGCCTGCCCGCCATCGTGGCCGCGTCGGCGCTGGTCAACTTTGGCATTGTGTTTGGCCTGTACTTGGTCTTTCTGGCGCTGATTGGTCACTGGCCAGGCTGGATGCTGCTGGCCGTGCTGCCGCTGTTGGCGCTGCAAGTGCTGTTCACGCTGGGACTGGGTATTTTTCTGGGCACATTAAACGTGTTTTTTCGGGATGTGGGCCAACTCACCGGCATCGTGCTGCAGTTCTGGTTCTGGCTCACGCCCATCGTCTATGTGTTTGACAGCTTGCCCGAGGCCGCCCGGAACGCGTTGCAATACAACCCCTTACAACCCCTGATGGTGGCTTACCAGACCATCTTTTTGAACCAGCGCCTGCCTGACTTCGCCAGCCTGCTGCCGCTGGTCGTGTTAACGGTCTTTTTTCTGCTGCTGGGCGCCCGGTTCTTCCTGTCGCGCGTGGGCGAACTGGTGGATGAACTCTGATGGGCAAGCTCGTTGTTTCTCACATAGGTAAAGCGTACAAACGCTATTCAGGCAAATGGGCACGGGTGCTGGAGTGGCTGAGCGGTAAGCCCCACCACGACAAAACCTGGGTGCTGCGCGACATCCACTTCACGGTCAATCCTGGCGAGGCCGTCGGCATCGTGGGCGTTAACGGCGCAGGCAAAAGTACCTTGCTCAAAATCATCACCGGCACCACGCAGCCCACCAGCGGCAGCGTACACACCGAAGGTCGGGTGGCTGCGCTGCTGGAGCTGGGCATGGGCTTTCATCCTGACTTCACGGGGCGGCAAAACGTCTTCATGGCCGGGCAGTTACTGGGCCTGGGCAGCGACGAAATTGCTGCCTGCATGCCCGCCATTGAGGCCTTTGCCGAAATTGGCGACTACATCGATCGCCCGGTGCGCACTTACTCCAGCGGCATGCAGATGCGCCTGGCCTTCAGCGTGGCAACTGCGGTACGACCTGCCGTGCTAATTGTTGACGAAGCGCTGTCGGTGGGCGATGCCTACTTCCAGCACAAAAGCTTTAACAAAATTCGTGAGTTCCGCGAACAAGGCACCACGCTGCTCATCGTCTCGCACGACCGGGGCTCCATCCAAAGCCTGTGCGACCGCGCCATCCTGCTGGAGCGCGGCCTGGTCATCAAAGACGGGCCGCCCGAAGAAGTCATGGACTTCTACAACGCGCTGATTGCCGAGCGCGAAAACGCCACTGTTCAAGTCCAACGCCTGGACGACGGTCGTACGCAAACCACCTCTGGCACTGGCGAAGCAGTCGTTTCTGCTATTTATATTGAAGATGATCACGGAAATAAGCTGGAGCACATTGACGTCGGCCAGAATATTAAGCTATGCGTTGAAGTTTATGTAAAGAAAGAAATACCGCGATTGATATTTGGCTACAGTATAAAAGACCGACTCGGTCAAGTTATTTACGGCACCAATACAGACCTAAAAAACCAAGAACTAGTTAATTTAAGCAAAGAAACCAAACTACGGTACCAAATAAAATTCCCAGCAAATTTAGGGCCAGGAAACTATTCCATACAAACCGCTTTATGCAGCACCGAAACACATCTTGTAAATAATTATGAATGGAGAGATCTTGCACTTATATTCAATGTAATAAATGTAAGCAAGCCATATTTTGCTGGATGCGCGTGGATAAACCCTATAATTACCATAGAAGAAATATGATTTTTATTTCTTATGCTCAAAATTTTGAAGACGTTATGCTGAATCGCGCCTTCAAAAATATTGATTGCGGGTTTTACATTGATGTTGGCGCCAACGACCCTATCAGCGACTCGGTTACAAAATCATTTTACTCAAGGGGCTGGCGCGGTATCAATATAGAACCTTTGCCAACGCATTGGAATGATTTAATGCATGACAGACCCGAGGACATCAACTTGCAGTGTGCTGCTGGAGATTTTAGTGGAACTATAAAAATATGGGAGCCAAATATTAGAGGCTGGGCCACTGCATCAGCGGAAGTTTGGCAAAGTCACCAGGCCGAAGGTCATGAAGGAGTTTTTCACGAGACTCCTATTTTTACCTTGAAAGATATTTGCGAAAAATATGTCACCAAAGAAATCAATTTCTTAAAAATTGATGTTGAAGGCTTTGAGGAAAGCGTAATTAAAGGCATGGATTTTTCCAGATTTCGTCCTTGGATCATATTAATAGAAGCAACAAAACCAAATACAAAAATAGAAAACAAAGAATTCTGGGAAAAAATAATCCTAGACTCAGGCTATTTTTCTGCCTACTCGGATGGACTGAATAAATTTTACATATCAGAATCGCATGCTGATTTAGCTGTTTTTTTTAAAGATCCTCCAAATGTATTTGATAAATTTATTCGTGCTGATCATTTGGAAAGCAGGTTAAAAGTTCAACAAGCGGAAAAGCACGCAACGGAGCTTGAAGCCCAGCTTTCTACAACGCAGGAGCGCGTGACAGCGTTTGACCTGCAATTGACAGATGCAAAATCTCGCCTCCAAGAACAACAAATACGGATTGCCGAACTGGCAGCCAGCACATACCACTGGGAGCAGCAAGCCAGCACGCTGGAGGCCGAGCGTAACGCCCTGCGACAAAGCGCCTCATGGCGCATCACGGCGCCACTGCGCTGGGCTGGCAGTCTGGCACTGCATCCGATGACCACGGCGCGCACCAGCGCTAACCAAGTCATACGCCATTCCATCGACACCTTTCAGCAGCCGCTCTCGCGCCTGATGGCAGCCGTCTTGCGCAGGCCGCAACTGAGCTACCGCATCAACCGGATGCTGATGCGCTACCCGGCCCTGCACCAGCAATTGCTCAATGTGGCCCACCGCAGTGGCGTGGTAGCGTGTACCGCTACATCTTCAGCGCATACAGCCCAGACGGGCAGGCAGGCAGCACCTGAACTGGCCAGCCTCGGCCCCCGTGCCCGCCAGATTTACGCTGACCTGCAAACGGCTATTGAAAAAAATCAGAGGATCAACTGATGCGCATAGTCATCGACATGCAAGGCGCGCAAACCGAAAGCCGTTTTCGCGGTATAGGCCGCTACACCCTGGCGTTTGCTCAAGCGGTGGTACGTAACCGTGGCGAGCATGAAGTCATCCTCGCACTGAGCGACCTGTTCCCCGACACTATCGACACCATTCGGGTGGCCTTCGATGGCTTGTTACCCCCGGAAAACATCTGCGTCTGGTCAACCCCGGGCCAGGTCAAAGGCGAGCACCCAGACAACAGCACACGCCGCAAGGTAGCTGAAATGGTACGCGAAGCCTTTCTTGCCAACCTGCAGCCCGACCTCATTCACATCGCCAGCCTGTTTGAAGGCTACGTGGACGATGCAGTTACCAGCATTGGTCGGTTCGACATGCAAACGCCCGTGAGCGTCAGTCTGTACGACCTCATACCACTGCTCAACCCTGATCAATACCTCAACCCAGATCCGTGCTTTGCGGCACACTACCAAGACAAAATAACGTCTTTGCGAGAAGCCCAATGGCTGTTGGCTATTTCAGAATACAGCCGCCGCGAGGGCTTAGAAGCCCTTAATGCCAGTGCGGAGCACATTGTCAACATCGGCACGGCAATTGGCAGGCAATTCCAACCACTCCATCTTGCACCTGACGTCTCCGCCGCACTGCTCAGCCGCTTGGGCATCGACCGTCCTTTCGTGCTCTACACCGGTGGCGCTGACAAACACAAAAATCTCTCTCGCCTCATCGAGGCTTGGTCTGCGCTACCAGCGCTGCTGCGCGACGGTCACCAGCTGCTCTTTGGTGGGCGTATGTTCGATGCCAATGTCACCGAATTTCGCGGCATTGCACGCCAGCATGGGCTACAGCCAGACGAATTGCTGTTCAGCGGCTATGTCAGCGACGAAGAACTGGTACAGCTCTACAACCTGTGCAAACTCTATGTTTTTCCTTCATGGCACGAAGGCTTTGGTCTGCCAGCGCTGGAAGCCATGGCCTGTGGCGCACCCGTGATTGGCGCGAACACCACCAGCCTACCCGAAGTGATTGGCCTGCCCGAAGCGCTGTTCAACCCCTACAGCGTAGCAGCCATCTGCGACAAAATTCAACAAGCACTCACCGATGGTGCTTTTCGCGAACGTTTGCGCGAAAACGGGGGGCAACAGCTACAAAAGTTTAGCTGGGATCAAGTCGCCCGGCGTGCAATTGCCGCTTGGGAAAGCGTGGAGTTCAGTGCAAAAGAACGGCCCACGCCGTGGCGCACAGCACAAGAAAACGCTACTTCGTCATACCAACAGCTGATTCAAAAAATTGCTGAGTCAGCCCAAGGAAAACTTCAAGAACACGATATCCAGCCACTGGCACGCTGCCTGGAAAAAAATGAGCAACAAATTTTCCGCCTGCTGCGCCAAAAAGAATTGCCTGAAAAAATCACTTGGCGCATCGAAGGCCCCTTTGACAGCAGTTATAGCCTGGCACTGGTTAACCGTGAAATAGCGCGCGCCCTGGCATCTTTGGGCCACACCGTGGTTTTACATTCCACAGAAGGCCCCGGAGATTTCAAACCCAATCCTGATTTTTTACTCCAAAATCAAGATTTGGCGGCAATGCACCAGCGCGTGGATCATTTTTCATCGTGGGATGTGGATATTTCCAGCCGCAATCTTTATCCACCACGGGTGATGGATATGCACTCACGGCTGAATGCCTTGCACGCTTACGGCTGGGAAGAATCGGGGTTTCCGCTCGAATGGGCCGACCATTTCAATATGGCTTTGCAAGGAATGACGGTCATGTCATCCCATGTGCAAAAAATTATGCAAGACCATGGCGTTGCCATCCCGATGGCGGTCAGTTCTATTGGTACCGACCATTGGCAAAGAGTTACCCCGGATCATAACTTGGTGGTGCAAGGCAAAAAATTCCGCTTTCTCCACGTGTCGTCCTGCTTTCCTCGCAAAGGGGCAGACGTGATGCTGCAAGCCTATGGCCGCGCATTCAGTGCCAGCGATGACGTCACGCTCATCATTAAAACCTTTCCCAACCCGCATAATGCTATTCACCAGTGGTTGGCCGATGTGCGCAGTGGCAAGCCGGATTTTCCGGATGTGCAAATCATTGAAGCAGACTTCACCGACGGGCAATTGAAGGCACTGTACGCAAAATGCCATGCTTTAGTCGCCCCCAGCCGTGCCGAAGGCTTCGGTTTGCCCATGGCTGAGGCCATGCTGTCTGGCCTCAGCGTCATCACCACCGGCTGGAGCGGCCAGACTGATTTCTGCACCCCTGAAAACTCCTGGTTGATTGACTACGATTTTCAGCGGGCACAAAGCCATTTTGGTATTTTTGCCTCCGTTTGGGCAGAACCCAAAGCGGATCATCTGGCACAAATCATGCGCGAGGTGTACCAGGCTCCGGATGCGGTGCAACAACAAAAAAACCAGCTGGGCCAGCAACTGCTGGCTGAAAAGTTTCGCTGGGCGGATACCGCCGCGCGCATGGTGCAAGCGGCCCGAGCCTGGTCAGAGGGCGGCAATGCTACGGCACCCCGCATAGGCTGGATTACCAGTTGGAATACCAAATGCGGTATTGCCTCGTATTCAGAGCATCTCATCAACAATATGCCCTCAAGCGTGCAGGTGCTGGCTGCATATACATCAGCGCCCACAGCCGAAGACCGCAACAACGTGGTGCGATGCTGGTCAACGGGTGATGGTGATGCGCTGATGGAGCTTGAACAAGTCCTTGCCTCCAGCCAAATAAACACGCTGCTCATACAGTTCAATTACGGATTTTTCAATTTTGACCATTTCAGTAATTTTCTACATCGCCAAAAATTGGCGGGTCTGAAATTTTTGGTTGTACTGCACGCAACCAATGATCCACCCCATGCACCGCACAAAAGACTTTCTTTTTTGGTGCCTGCACTGGCCCAGTGTGATCGGATACTGGTTCATTCGATTGGTGATTTGAACCGCTTAAAAGCGCTGGGACTGGTTCATAACGTCACCCTTTTTCCGCATGGCGTTCTGGATTACGAGCCACCAGCCAATTACCTGCCGTCAGCTTCAGGCGAATTTGTGGTGGCTTCTTATGGTTTTTTTCTACCACACAAAGGTTTGCCCGAACTTATTTCAGCCATTGAAATTCTGCACCGGAAAGGCATGAAAATTCGCCTCAAAATGGTGAATGCAGAGTATCCAGCTCTCGAATCTCGACTGACTATTGACCAAGCAAAATCTATGGTGACCCAAAAAGGGTTGCATCACATTATTGAAATCAATACCGAATATCTTTCCGATGCAAAAAGCATGGAAGTGCTTTCAAGCGCTGACCTGGTCATTTTCCCCTACCAGGAAACCGGCGAATCCTCCAGCGCAGCGGTGCGCCACGGCATTGCCTGCGGCCGCCCGGTTGCGGTAACGCCTTTGAGTATTTTTGAGGATGTGGCTTCAGCGGTGCATTTTTTGCCCGGCACCACGCCCCAGGCGCTAGCCGACGGCATATCGGCACTGGCGCAGGATATGGTCGCGCAAAAACCGCATTTTCTGGAAAAACAAGCCGCTGCCGAACGCTGGAAAAGCGAGCACCAGTACTCCAAACTCGGCATTCGAATGTCTGGCCTGCTCACCGCCCTGTTTCGGCAGTGGCTGGTTCAGCGGCGTAAAAAACTGCTGGTGGATGTATCACAGGTCTATCACCGCGACGACCGCACCGGCATACAACGCGTGGTGCGCAACATCCTGGCCGAGCTACAACGCACCCCCCCAGCGGGCTACGACATCTGCCCGGTGTACAGCAGCCCTGATCGGGGCTTTTGCCACACCAGTAAATTCGATCCAGCAGGCCAGGCCTGTGCCAACGAAGGCCGCAGTATCAACGTCGGTCCCGGCGACATCTTTTTGGGTCTGGATCTGGCCGCCCACCTGTTTCCACAGACCGAGCAGCACCTGCGCACCTGGCGTCTGGCAGGAGCCAAAGTGTTTTACGTGGTGTACGACATCATCCCGCTGCGCCACGGGAAGTACGCTTTTCCCGGCATTGGCGAGGCGTTTGATATATGGATACGCGCGCTAGGGCGCAGCGCCAATGGCTTGCTGTGCATTTCTGACGCCGTGGCGCAAGACGTTGCCGCCTGGCTGCAAGAGCACCAGCCCGCCACGCCCCTGCCACGCATAGCCCACTTTCACTTGGGTGCCGACTTGGAGCGCACACCACCAGCCCACAGCCTGCCGCTCGAGTCTGCAGCGGTGCTGCAACAGATCCACACCCACCCCAGCTTTTTGATGGTGGGCACCATAGAGCCGCGCAAAGGGCACGCACAAACCCTGGCCGCTTTTGAGCAGCTGTGGGCACGTGGCGTACAAGCCAACTTGGTCATCGTTGGCAAAAGCGGCTGGAACACCGAGGCGCTCATCCAACAACTGCGCCAGCACCCCAAAAACGGCCAGCGCCTGTTTTGGCTCGAAGGCATCAACGATGCCTACCTGGAAGCCATCTACGCTACCAGCACCTGCCTGATTGCTGCCAGTTACTGCGAAGGCTTTGGTCTGCCGCTGATTGAAGCCGCCCAGCACCAGCTACCCATACTGGCGCGCGATATCACCGTGTTCCGCGAGGTGGCAGGCGAGCACGCTGCCTACTTTGACGGCACCGCACCCCAGGACCTGGCCAGCGCCATCGAACGCTGGCTGGCATTGCACGCCAGCGGGCAACATCCGTGCTCGGACGCCATGCCCTGGCTGACCTGGGCGCAAAGCGCGCAGCAACTGCTGCGACACATCCTGCCCGCAGCAGCGCCAGCTACTGCATCCGCATCCGCATCCGCATCCGCATCCGCATCCGCATCCGCATCCGCATCCGCATCCGCATCCGCATCCGCATCCGCATAGAAAATAAAGCTAAATCGGCCTCTAGCCCTTGCTGGAAAAGCACAAGCAGCTATTATTTTTGATAAATTCCAACCCATATTCCCGGCTATTCGAAAGGCCCCTCATGCACAAAACCGCCCTGATTACCGGCATCACCGGCCAAGACGGCGCCTATCTGGCGCAGCTGCTGCTCGACAAGGGTTACACCGTCTATGGCGCTTACCGCCGCACCAGCTCGGTCAACTTTTGGCGCATGGATGAGCTGGGCATCCAGCAGCACCCAAACCTGCATTTGGTCGAATACGACCTCACCGACCTGGGCACCAGCATCGCCTTGGTGCAAAAGGTGCAACCCGACGAGATCTATAACCTGGCCGCGCAAAGTTTTGTGGGCGTGAGCTTTGAGCAGCCCAGCACCACCGCGCAAATCACCGGCATCGGCGCGCTGCACCTGCTTGAAGCCGTGCGGCTGGTCAACCCCACAATCCGCTACTACCAGGCCAGCACCTCCGAGATGTTTGGCAAGGTGCAAACCATCCCGCAAACCGAAGACACGCCCTTCTACCCGCGCAGCCCCTACGGTGTGGCCAAGCTGTACGCGCACTGGATGACCATCAACTACCGCGAAAGCTACGGCATCTTTGGCACCAGCGGCATCTTGTTCAACCACGAGAGCCCACTGCGGGGGCGCGAATTTGTCACCCGCAAAATCACTGACAGCGTCGCCAAAATCCACCTTGGCCAACTCGACGTGCTGGAGCTGGGCAACCTGGATGCCAAACGCGACTGGGGTTACGCCAAAGAGTACGTGGAAGGCATGTGGCGCATGCTGCAAGTCGATACGCCCGACACCTACGTGCTGGCCACCAACCGCACAGAAACCGTGCGCGACTTTGTCCGCATGGCTTTCAAGGCCGTGGGCGTAGAGCTGGCCTTCAGCGGCCAGGGCGATGCAGAAATTGCTACCGACGTGGCCACGGGCACCGTGCGCGTACGCGTGAACCCCAAGTTTTACCGCCCTGCGGAAGTCGAGCTGCTCATTGGCGACCCCGCCAAAGCACGCGCCCAACTGGGCTGGCAGCCCACTACCACGCTGGAGCAGCTGTGCCAGATGATGGTGGAGGCCGACCTGCGCCGCAACCAGGCAGGCTTCTCGTTCTGACCATGGCCGCAGAGCACACCCACAGCGCCAGCGCCGCCGACCAAGCACCCCAGCGCGTTCTCGTCACCGGGCTGGGCGGCTTTACCGGGCGCTACGTGCAAACCGCGCTGGAGCAGCGCGGCTGGGAGGTGTGGGGCCTGGGTGCGCAGCCCGCCCCTGCCGATCTGGGCATTGCGCCGCAGCACTACCTGCAAGCCGACCTGATGGACAGCGCCGCGCTGGCGCATGCCGTAGCCCAGTCCAGCCCTCAGGCTGTCATCCACCTGGCAGCCATCGCCTTTGTCGGCCATGGCGATGCCGACGCCTTCTACCGGGTCAACCTGCTGGGTACGCGCCACCTGCTGGCCGCGCTGGCCGCCCTGCCCCATCCCCCGGCGCGCGTACTGCTGGCCAGCAGCGCCAACGTCTACGGCAACCAGACCGAAGGCATGCTGGATGAGGCCACTGCCCCCCAGCCCGCCAACGACTACGCTGTCAGCAAACTGGCCATGGAGCACATGGCACGCCTGTGGGCCCATCGCCTGCCCATCACCATCGTGCGCCCCTTCAACTACACCGGAGTGGGCCAATCGGCTGACTTTTTACTGCCCAAGATCGTGGCGCACTTCCGGCGCCGCGCCGACCGCATCGAACTGGGCAACCTGGACGTGTGGCGCGACTTCTCTGACGTGCGCGCCGTGGCCGATGCCTACAGCCGCCTGCTGGATGTGCCCGCCGCCGTGGACGCCACCGTGAACGTGTGCTCCGGCCACAGCCACAGCCTGCGAGAAGTCATCGCCATGGCCGAGCACATCACCGGGCACACACTGCAAGTGCAGGTCAACCCCGCCTTTGTGCGCACCAATGAAGTCAAAACCCTGCTGGGCAACCCGGCGCGCCTGCACAGCCTGATTGGCGCCGACTGGGCCAACCCGCCACTGCCAGACACCCTGCGCTGGATGCTGGAAGCACCGTGACCGCACCGGGCCTGGACATCATCCTGGGCGCTGACAGCATCAGCGCCCCGCTCACCGGCATAGGCCGCTACGCCTTGGAGCTGGCGCGCGGCCTGCCCGAGCACCCAGCGATGGCGCGCGTGCGCTACTTCTCGCTCGGGCGCTGGGTCGACCTGCCGCAGCTTTTGCAGGCCGATACCGTCACGTCCGAGCAAGCCCAGGCACCCACCCTGCGCAGCGTGCTGGCAGGCAACCGCGCTGCCGTGCAAGCCTTCAGGCTGCTGATGCCGCCGCTGCAACGCCTGCGCTTGCGCAACCAGGGCAGCGCCATCTACCACTCGCCCAACTTTTTTTTGCCCCCCTTTGCGGGCCGCACCGTCACCACGGTGCACGACCTCTCGCACCACGTTTACCCACAGTTTCACCCCGCCACGCGGGTGGACTACATGCAGCGCATGCTGCCCGGCAGCCTGCGCCGTGCCAGCCATGTCATTACCGTATCTGAATCCGCCCGGCAAGACCTGATCACGCACTTTGGCCATCCGGCAGAGCAGATCACTGCCATCCCCTTGGGTGCAGACTCCGCCTTCAGACCGCACAGCGCTTTAGAGCTGGCGTCCGTGCTGGCACGCTACCCCCTGGTGGCAGGCGGCTATACCCTGTTCGTGGGCACCATAGAGCCGCGCAAAAACATTGACCGCCTGCTGAGCGCCTACGAGGGTCTGCCCCCCGCCCTGCGCCAGCGCTACCCGCTGGTGCTCGCGGGTGGCACCGGCTGGCACTCTGAACACACCCACGCCCATATGGCGCGCGCCGCTGCCGCAGGCTGGTTGCACTATTTGCGCTACGTGCCCCAGGCCGACCTGCCCGCGCTGTACGCCGGTGCCCGCAGCTTTGCCTACCCCTCGCTGTATGAAGGCTTTGGCCTGCCCGTGTTAGAGGCCATGGCCAGCGGCGTGCCTGTAGTGACGGCCAACGTGTCATCGCTGCCCGAAGTGGCGGGCAGCGCCGCCCTGCTCATCCACCCTGAAGACGTGGATGCCCTGCGCGCCACCCTGGAGCGCGCATTGCAAGACGAGCCTTGGCGCCAGCAAGCCCGTGCTGCCGGGCTGGCGCGCGCTGCCACCTTCAGCTGGCAGCAATGTGTGCAACGCACCGTGGCCGTGTACCAGCAACTGGGCACAGGTTAAGCCACAGGCTCACCCGCCTCAAAGGCGACCACACCTACCCCACATACCGCCCGCGCAGCCGCAAAAACGGCTGCTCGATGGTGACAAACGACAGCCACGCCACCACCAGACACAGTGGCAGCGCCAACGCAAAATGCAGCAGCGCATTGGCCGCCACGCTGCCAAAAGGCATCCAGCCGCCTACCACGCTGTGCAGCACGAACAGCACCATCCCATGCCATAAATACAGCGAATAGCTCCAAGCGCCACCGCGCTCCATCCAGCGCGCCAGCCACTGCGGCCAGCCTATGCCCGCGCCCAGATAGGTCAAGATCACGCCAGACCACAGCAGCGCCTCGGCAGTGCCCCAAAACACCCAAAACAACTGGCGCGGCTCAGGCAAGAAGGAGCTGGCAAAGCGTGCCTGCACCGTGGTGGCCAGCCACAGCGCCGCCAGCGCCGCCACCAACAGCCAGCGCCCATGGCGCCGCAGCAAGCCTGCGTGCTGCTGCCACAGCAGCGCCGCCAACATGCCCCACAAAAACTGGTCAAAGCGTCCGATCAGCGTCGAATAAAACATGTGCTTCGTCCCCGACACTCCCCAGGCCGCCAGCTTGACCAGCGCCATCAGCGCAAGCAGGCGCAGCAAATACACCGCCCCCTCAGAGCGCACAAAGCGCGCCAGAAACGGAAACACCAGGTAAAACGTGAACTCCACCGAAATCGTCCAGGCCGCGCCAGTCACAAAATGCCCCGACGTAGGTGCGATCCCCAGGTTGGAGAAAAACAAATACAGCACATCTGTCGGCTTGAACACATCGCGCTGTAGCGAAATGGCAACAAAAAAGAAGAACAAAAACAGCGGAAAAATCCGCAAAAACCGATTGCGCATGAACGCCCCATAGGCGATGTGCTCGGCCTGCAGAGCAATGGTCATGAACAAAAAGCCCGACAGCACAAAAAACAGCGACACCCCCGTGTGCCCCTCCGTCACCAACCCCAACGCTGCCGCATATGGCGCCGGCTGCCATTGACCAAAATACAGATGAAAGGTATGGAACACCAGTACCAGCAGCGCCGCCAGCAGGCGCAAATGATCCAGGGCAGGGATATGGGCCAGATTGGGGCTTTTCATGGGGTGGTCTGGGTAACTTGTGCCGCAGCACGAACAAAATCGAGGTGCGCTCGCCAATCGCCCGGCGCCACACCGGCCAGCTGCAAGGCACCGGTTTGCAGCGCATACACGACCTTTTCGCGCAGGCGCAGATACACGCTGCCGCGCTCGCCACTGTCCAGCCAGGCCGCAGGCGCACACCCCCACACCCGCTCGTACAGGCGCAGCGCGCGCCACAAATGAAAATCGTCTGACACCAGCCACACGTGCCGCAGCCCGTGGCGTGCAGCCAACGCCCCACCCAGCACCACATTGGCCAGCGTGCTACGCGCCAGCGGCTCTTGCAGCACATGCGCTGGCGCTACCCCGCGTGCCACCAAGTAATCTGCCATGGCAGCAGCCTCCGTTGGGGCGATGGTGCCAGTGCGCACCCCTGTGCCAGAACCGCCCGCGCCGCTGAGCACAATGCACGGGGGCACCTGCCCGCGTGCGCTACAGGCCAGGTAATAGTGCAAGGCGGTACGGCTGCGTGGCCGGTGCAACGGGTTTTCTCCGCCCAACACCAACAATGCCTGCGCAGTCTCAGTGGCTGGCAACAGCGCACTCCGGTGGCAAGCCAGGCGCCAGTCCCCGCGCAATGGACTCCCAGCCGTACACCTGCTCGGCCAAGCTGCGGGCTGCCGTGCGCAGCACAGGGTGCGGCGCGGGCACTTGCGGCTCCAGCGCCTGTAACGCCGTGGCAAAGCCGGGCAACGGCACCTCGATGTAATGCGTATCCGCCACAAAAGCCAGGCCACGAGCGCCCACAGGCGTACTCACAATCAACAGCCCGTGGCCCGCGTAATCGAGCATCTTGAGATTGGTGCCTGAACCACTCTCCATCGGGTTCAGGCCCACGTCGGCAGCGCGCAGCAAGGCTGTCAAAGCGCCCTCGGGCACCACGCCCAGGCTCAGCAGATTGGCGGGCAGGCGCTGTCCGTCCAGGTGGCGGCAGACGCTGCCCACCAGCGCAAACGTCCACTGCGGACACGCCTGTGCCAAGGCCGCAACGGCATCGGCGGCAGGCAGGTTGGGGCCGTGCAGGCTGGCCACAAACACCGCCAGCGGCCGTGTGCCCAAGCCCAGTTGGGCTTTCAGCGCCGCGCGGCGTGTGCTCTCCAGCCAGGCATCGGCGGGCAATTGCGTGCCGTTGGGGGCCATTTCAATCTGGTCTGTGGCACGGCCATACAGCTGCGCCATGCGCGCGCGATCAGGTTCACTCACCGCCCACACGCGCGCCGCGCGCCGCACCAGTTGTCCCTCGGCGGCGGCCACCTGTTGCACGGCACGCTGCGCTGCACCTGGCATGCGCAAATCAAGGGGCGCCATGGGCGTATCGGTGTCTTGCGGCGTGGGCAAGGGCGTGCCCAGCACCATGGCCTTCATGTCGGCCTCGACGTTAAAGGCGTCGTACCACACCGGCCCCTGCCAGTGCGCCAGCACCATAGGCGCCAGGTACATGTGCGCGGACACCACCACATCGGCCTGTGCCGCCAGCGCCACAAACGCCTCGCGGTACTCGGTCAGCTCGTGGTGGTAAAGCAGTGCGGCAATGTCAGTGACCGGGCACTGCAAAGCCTGCGTCAATTGCGACTCACGCTGCTCGAAGCGGCGCGAAGGCGGCACGCACACCTGGCGGTAGTGCGGCCCAAACGGGTACTCTTGTGCGCTACTGCCCGGCGCACCCAAGTTCAGCAACGTCACATCAGCCCACTGCGCCACCCCCCGGTACAAATAAAACAAACGCTTCTTGCCACCATTGTCGGGCGGGTACACGCCAAAGGTATTGACCACCAACAGACGAGGCCTGGCGCCGGGGCTGCGCACCGCAGCACCCGGCTGGCCCGGCACTGCGGCGCTGGCAGGGCGGGCGCGCACCAGCCCCTGTTCAGCAGCGGCCAGCAAACCACTGGCGGTGCGCTCCCAGGTGACGCTGGCGGCAGTTCGCTGGGCCGCTTCGCCCATAACCCGCAAGCGCGCCGGGTCGGCCAGCAGGGCATCCAGCGCATCGGCCAGCGCCGCCTCTTGCGGTGGCACGATGCGACCATTTACACCGTCCTGCACAAACTCCGTCACACCGCCCGCATCAGCCACCGTCAACACTGGCTTGCCTGCTGCCATGGCCTCCAGGGTGATCAGCCCCATATCCTCATCCAACGGCACAAACGGCACCAGCGCAGCGCGGCTGTAGTGCTCTACCAGCTCATCGTCACTCAGGCGCCCGACAAAGCGGATGCGCGCATCGCCTTCGGCCAGCGCACGCAGCTCAGCGGCGTGTGGCCCATCGCCCGCAATGCACAACGGCACCGTGGCGCGGCTGCGCCGATAGGCCCGCACCAGCAAATCAATACGCTTGGGCCGATCCAGCCTGCTGGCCGTAAAAACAAACTCCGCAGGCCCCGGATGCAAGCCCTCCAAATTGGAAGGATGCGGCAGCACCTGCACCGCCGCCCCCGCCGGAAAATAATCCTTGCGCCGCGCCACCACCCCTGAAATAGCGAAATAACGCTGAACAGCCCCCGGCGCCAAACCAATCGCATCGAGCTTGTGTACCAGCGCCCGCAGCAGCGGGCCGGGCAGTGCCGTGAGCGCACGCAACGCCTCGGGGTCGATGCTGGCGTCTTGCTGCAAGGCCCGCACACGGGCAAAAATTTCAGGCAGAAGCGCGCGCTCACCACCGGGCGCCTCCAGCAGCCGCCACAGCGCCAGCGCTGCCCCCGGCAAACGCTGCGGCTTGTCGGGCAAACTTTGGGGATAGGTGTCGTACAAACCGCGCAGCGTGTGCTGCAAATACACCACATGGTTGGGGTGCTGCACCATCCAGGCCGGGTACTTGGTGGAGATGACGGCGTCAAAGTGGCTCAAATCGAGCAGGCTCCAGCGCTCATAGCTGGCGGCAATCGACCAAAAATCGTGCTCGGGCGATGGCAGCTTGATCAGCTCCATGGCGTGTCCGGTGTGGCGGTTGACGTAGCCACTCAAGCCCCACCACAGTTTTTCAGCACCACCCACCACAAAGGGCACTCCGCTGGGTGCAATCAGTGCAATTTTCATAGCTGCTCGCGCTTGTACGGCAAGGGCTGGATGCCAATTTGGTCTGAAATATCCAACTGTGCCTGCAACACCGCCAGCTGGCCTTGCAGCACATACACCGCCGCATCGTGGCGCGTGGCCAAGTACCAGGCCAGACCCAGCGGACTGCGCTGGGCACGCCGCGCCAGCCAGCGCTCGGTGCGACGCAATACACCGCGCGCCAGCCAATCGGCACGCAGGCCGCGCGCCGCACGCAACCCTCCCAGCAACAACAGCGCCAGCAGCCGCACCAGCACCTGACCCTGCGGGTATTGCTGCCGCGCCTCGGGCGACAGGGCCAACCCAGCCAGCAACTCGGTGCGCGGCACATGCTGGCCCAGGCGCTGGGCAAAGTGCGCGGCGCCGCCATCGTCGGGCGCACGCCCCAGCAGGCGCTGGTAGGCCAGGATGGCAAAAGCGCCATCATCCACCAGCCAATACGGCGCCAAGCCACCGGCGCGCGCCACCACCCCCCAGGGCAGCACGGGTGCGGCCGCACCCGGCGCGCCGGGCACAGCCCAGGGGCGGGCACGCACCGGCGTAGCCAGCGCCGCATCGGTGTGGTTGGTCGCCGCAGTGCGCAGGCGCGCCAACAGCCCGTCCAAATCCAGGGTGTGTTCTTGCATGGAAAGAAAAAGAAAAAAGTGTGAAAACCCCGCCCGCCCTCTTTTGATAGCAGCCCATGCTGGCCCACTGCGGGCTGGGCGCCGTTTTGGCTGAAAAACGCGGGCCGCCAGTGTACCCAAGGCACCCCGCTGCCGCATGAACTGGTAGCCAACGGTAAAACCGTGGCAAACACCCAACAATGGAGCCAGCGTGCGGGGCGTCAGGCAGGCCGTTTATGGTATCTTTGCTGCCGCACTCCTCAATCTGTGGGGGGCAGACCCTATTTTTACCGGAGAAAATCCATGGCAGCATCAGCTTACTTTGACACCGTTCAAAAACTCTACATCGCGTTTTACCAGCGCCCCGCCGACTCTGCAGGCCTGACGTACTGGGCAGAGCAAATTGATGCTGCCAACGGCAACATTGAGGCCGCCATCCAAGCCTTCAGCACCCAAGAAGAAGCCTTGGAGCTGTACGGCGAAATCAATGAAGACACTATCGGCGACGTGATCGATCAAATCTACTTCGCTGCCTTTGGCCGCTACGCCGAGCAAGAGGAACTCGACTACTGGGTGCCAGATTTCATCGCCGGCAACACCACCCCCAGCAACATCGTGCTGGCCGTGCTGCTGGGCGCGCAAGGCACCGATGCAGCCTCTGTCAACAACAAGCTGGAAGTGGCCAACCTGTTCACCAGCCTGACCGATGGCCGCGACCCAACCGACCCCGCCTTTGGCACTGAACCCTTCGCCGCCACCTACGACGGCTACGACGACGTTGCAGCCGCCCGCGACCTGCTGGCTGGCGTGACCGACGACCCAGACACCATCCTGAGCCCTGAAGACGTCACCACCGCCATCGTGGACACCATTGCCGATGAAGGCGATGCCATCATCCCCGTGGAACCCCCCCCCACCTTCAGCCTGACTGCCGACGCAGACAGCGTTGACGAAGGCGACACCGTCACCTTCACTGTGGAAGGCGGCAAAGCCAACTTCACCTACAACTACGAACTGACCGGCGTGGACGCTACTGACGTCAAAGGCGGTGTGCTGACCGGCTCCGTCACCACCGACGCCGACGGCAACGGCACTTTCGAAGTGACCCTGGCCGCTGACCGCGCCACCGACGGCGCCGACACCCTGACGGCCACCCTGCCCAACACCGGCCTGTCGGCCAGCGTGACGGTCAACGACACCAGCCTGGACAACATCGCCCCCGTGGCCGTGGATGCCACCGCCAACGCCATCGAAGAAGGCGCCGTGGTCACTGGCCAGCTGGAAGCCACCGATGCCGACGACGATGCGCTGACCTTCACGCTCGACGCACCTTTGCAAGGCCTGACGCTGAACGCCGACGGCAGCTACAGCTTCGACCCGACCCAGAACGACATCGTCAAGGCGTTGACCACTGCAGGCGGCTCCACAGATCTGGTGGCTACCTACACCGTGACCGATGCTCTGGGCGCCACCGACACCGGCACCCTGACCATCACCGCCGCGCCCGCACCGCTGAGCTTCAAGCTCGAAGCCGGCGCAACCACCGTGAACGAAGATGGCTCCATCACCTTCACCGTGACCGCCAACGAAGCCGTTGCAGCAGCCACCGACGTCGTCTTCACCCTGGTGCCGGGCAACAGCACGGCAGTGGACCAAGGCACAGCCACCACCAACCTGAACGACTTTGGCCAAGGCGCGTTCAACCCAGTGACCGTGACGATTCCTGCCAACGGCACGAAGGCCACCTTCACCATCACCCCACCGAACGACGACATCACCGAATTGGCCGAGTCCTTCTCGGTGCAAGCCGTGGTGGGTGGCCAAACCCTGACCGCAACGGCAACGCTGCTGGACGGTTCCACGGGCGCTGGCAAGACTTACATGCTCACTAAGGGTCTGGACAACGTTCCTGGCACCGCTGGCAACGACACCATCATTGGTTCGATCAACGCTGCTACTGGCGGTAATGCCGAATTGAACACGCTGAGCGCTCTGGACATCATCAACGGCGGTGCTGGTGTCGATACACTGAAGATCGCTGATGCTGATGGTGGTACTACTGCTATCAAGCTGGGCAATGTCAGCAACGTCGAAATCATCGAAGTTCAAGGTGCCAAGAACGTCAACATCGACACTTCCACTACTTCTGGCGTAACTAACCTGAAGGTCACCGGTGCTGTTAAGGATGGCACCACTGTGGTTGATGCTGTGGCTTCGGCAACTACTGATGTGGAAGTTGCAGTTAAGGCATCTGCTGGCACTGTGAAGGTTGACGGTGGTAAGAACGTTACCGTCAAGCTCGCCGATGTGGCTGTTGTCGGCGACGCAGTCACCATTGGTGCGGGCACTGCTGGTGCCGCCAAGGGCGACGTCGTGGTCGAAATGACCGGTAAGGCTGCTACGGCCGCTGTAACTGCTCAGGGCGCAGTCAATGTCACTGGTGGCAAGACCATCTCCGTGACGCAAAAGGCCGTTGGCGATGCCGCCGCTGTGGCAACCAGCACCACTGGCTTCGCCGTGACACAAGGCGCTGTAAACGTGATCGGCAATGCTGATACCACCACTGTGACTGTCAAGCAAGACGCTTCTGTTCTTGAAGTAGCTGGTGCAGCGGCTAAAGCTGCTACGACTGCAACGCAGGATGTCACTTTCTCTGCGTTGACCAAAGGTCAAACTGCACAAGTTACGTTCAGCACAGGCAACTCGCTGACGTTCACTGCTAACAAGGCTCTGACTGCCGCTGAAGTCGCTTCTGCTTTTGCTAACTTGGCAGCTAGTGCCAAGCAAGGCGCTGCTGCTGCTTCTTTGGGCGTTTACTCCAACGTCGGTGCAGGCTCGGTCGATGGCTGGACCTCTGGTGCGGTCACTACTGTCAGCCCAACAGCTGCTAAGGTGACATTCACCACTTCTAATGCCGCTGGCGCTACGCTGACCGTAGGCGGCACAGGCGTGACGACAGTTGCCAAAGTTGGTACTGCTGCAGCTGCAACACCTGCTAAGGCTGGCGTGCTGGGCGTTATCAACGGCAAGGTCACTGTTGATGCCAAGGATGTGGTAAAGACTATCTCCGTCGACGGTTACGCTGATGCTACTGGAGCTTCTAACGTAACCAATGGCACTAAGCTGGAAACGCTGAATCTGACCAACAGCGGTTTGGACTTCGCATTTGGTAAGGTGAGCGCTGTTGCAGGTTTCACAGTGGACAAGTCTGCAGACACGTTGGCGCTGAATCTGGAAAAAGTCGGTTTCTCCAAGTACTACGACAATGAAGTTAGCCCTGTGCCAACAACTGTTGATGCAGCCGTGACTCTGACTGCCGCTGCAAAGACGCTGAACGTGAAGTCCACAGGCAACAACTTTGTGGATTTGACAGCCAACGCTACTGAAACGCTGAATGTCAGCGGCAATGGTGTGCTGAAGGCTGATTTGTTGGGCACTCCCACACTGAAGGCCGTGAAGGTTACCGAAACTGCTGGCCTGACTTTGTCTGGCGGTGATTCGTCCATCACCAGCGTGGACACCACTGGCACAACCGGCGCCGTGACCGTTTCCATCAAGGGCGCACAAGCTTCTTACGCTGGTGGCGCTGGTGTGGACAAGGTGACCGTGACCGACAATGCAGTTATTACCAAGTCCATCAACTTGGGCGCTGGCGATGACGTGCTGGATCTGAAAGCGATCAACGCTACCAACCTGAACGCCATTGCTTCAACCAATGTGCTGCAAGGCGGTGCAGGTACCAATACCCTGGTGCTGGCTGCTGCTGATGCTGCAACCGTTACTGGTGGTACTGTTTTCGAAACTCGCATCAGTGGTTTCCAGAAGCTGGAATTGGCGGCCGCTACCGCTGCTCAAACCGTGAATCTGGACAACCTGAATGACATTAACTATGTCATCTCGAATGGTGGGATTACGGCAGGTACCAAGGCTGTTTACACCCTTGACCTGAGCACTTTGGTGCTGGGCGCAAGCGGCGGTGCCTTGACTATTGGTGGTGTGACTGTTGCTACTAATCCCGCTGCCGCTACGACTGCTGGTGATCTGACACTGGTGCCCGCTACCGTCACTATTGGTGGTGTTGTATACAACATCAACAAGACTACAAACACTGCTGTTACGCTGACTGCACAAACCTCTGTTGCTGCAATTACAGGCACTGTCACTACTGCAGTGACTGGCACAGGCAGTACGCTGACTGGTGCTGGTGCAATTACTGCAACGACTCCTGGTACTGCAGATGTGGCTAACGTCTTGACTTTGGACAAGATGCTGGCTAACGCTACGGTGGAGTTGAAGGCCGCTGGCGAAGTGGAAGTCAAGCTCAAGGATGCAACTGGCACTGCTGACGTTGTCAATGTGGTGGCCAATTCGACCGCAGCTGACTTGGGCAAGTTCAAGGCCAGCAAGGTTGAGACCATCAATGTTGAAGCCAAGGATGCTGATACCACTACTTCGGTGAACGCCACCACCAGCGTTGTGACACAAAAGGTGTCGACCAATGCGTTGGAACTGAACGTGGATGCAGCCAAGACCATCAACCTGACCGGTGCTGGTAACTTGACCGTGACGCTGACGACGGACTCCAAGGAAGTGACGCTGATTGACGGTAGCACTGCAACTGGCAAGCTGACTGTGACCACTGTGGCTGGCGACACCGCTGCGACCACTGTGAAGGGTGGCGCTGCTGACGACACATTGACAGCGCAAGGTGCTAACGATGTGCTGTTGGGCGGTGCTGGTAAGGACACGCTGAAGGTGGTTGGTGTTGCAGCCAGCGCTGTGACACTGACAGGTGGTGACGGCGTTGATACCTTCGACGTCAGCCTCTTTAAGGCTGCCAGCGCTGGTTCTGCAGTGACGATCACTGATTTCACCAAGGGTGAAGTGATCAAGTTCGCTACTGGCACGACTGCCAACTTCGTCAGCTCCAAGGTGTCTCTGATTGGCGAAGCCACATTCGACAACTACGTGACGGAAGCCGCCAAGGTTGCTGACCAAGGTGACACTGGTACCGCTATCTCGAACGGTATCTCTTGGTTCCAGTATGGTGGCAATACCTTCATCGTCCAAGACGTGAACGGCAATGCTGCTTTTGACAACAATAACGACATCATCGTGAAGTTGACTGGCTTGGTAGATTTGTCGGCATCGTCTTTCAATGCAGACAATCAAGGCACCCTGCTGTTCATCTAATCTCCCCTGGAGAAAAGCACCCGCCCCCGGGTAGGTGCTTGAGGTGAAAGCCATTGAAACCCCACTGCTCACAAGGCAGTGGGGTTTTTTAACGTCTGAACTCCAGGCATTCCCAATCCATCCGCCATGCCCACTCTCAAAATCGACAACCTCGACTACCAATATAAAGGACACCCACGTTAATTGGTGCCTATAAATTTCAAGCCAAATCAGCCTCCAGCCCTTGAGCAGCGGGCGCTACAAGCTATCAAATCAAAAGCAAGCTCCAGCCCGCATTCAAAAACAACCCACGTTGATTTTGAGGAATCATGGGACACCCACTTTGCAGGTAAAAAGGGTGGGTAGCCCTTGGCCAGAACACGCTCGATGAACTTGACCCCCGAACCCATCACCGACTTCCCGGCGCTCCAAGCGCTGCGCGCCGACTGGCAGGCGCTGTCTGCCCGCATCCCGGAGAACACCGACTTCTTCGCCACCTGGGACACCACCTGGACCTACCTGAACCTCCACCGCCCGGCCAACTGGCAGGTAGTGGCGATTCGCGACCAGGACAGCGGCGCACTGCTGGCGGTGTTTGCGCTGCAGGTCTTCCAGATTGCCCACAACGGCCAGATCTTTCGCACTTGCCAGCCGCTCGGGGTGGGCTATCTGCCCTATATCGAGTTTCCCGTCGACAGCGCCGTGCGCCGGGATGTGCTGCAGGTGCTGCTCAATACGGTGCTGCAACAGCAGCTCCATATCGATGTGGCAATCTTCTGGCCGCTGCACCAGGCCTCGCCGCTCTACCTCACACTGCTCGAAGACCTGGGCCGCACCGAGGTACTGAAGACCCTGCGCTTTGCGGGCAACCTGCATGAGATCGAGACTCGGGGCCGGGATCTGGCCGCGTACCGGCAGAGCTGCTCCATCAAGAGTTTCAAGGATGCCGCCTACAAAGCGCGGAAACTGGGGCGGCAGGGCGAACTGCGCTTCACGCTCAGCGAGCCTGGCGCCAACCTGCGCCCATTGATAGCAACCCTGTGCCAGCAGAACCTGCAGAAGTTTGGCGACAAGCACGCCTGCCGGCATTTACCACAGTGGTCGGCCTACCTGCCTCAACTGGGCGAGACACTCTCGACCAGCGGCCTGGCCCAGCTGTCCACCCTGCGCCTGGACGGGGAAGTCGTGGCCGCCGTGCTGAGCTTCGTGCACAAGCAGCGGCGCTCGCTGTATCTGATCGACTACGACCCGAAGTTCGTCAGCTATTCCCCATCCAAAATCATCTTGGCCAAGCTGGTTGAGCAGACCTTTGCCGAGGGTGGCATTTTCTGCTTCGGCGCTGGCAGCGCGCCCTATAAACGCGACTGGGGCCCGTCGGTGGGCGAACTCAAGGCCGCCATCGTCTTCTTCAACCCCAGCGCCCGGGCCGCGCTGGAAGACCAATTGACGCTGAGCGGGTTGAACTCGTTGGGTGGTGTGCAATGAGTGGCGCTACGGCCTCTTTGGTGCGAGCAGATGGCGTGTGCAATATCCAGAACTTCGCCTTTGCGTCGGGCCAAGTTATCTCCGAGCTGCGCCTGCACTATTCGACCCTGGGCACCCCTCAGTACGATGCCGCAGGACACCTGTGCAATGCCGTTCTTTTGCTGCATTCGTCCACGGGCAACCGCCTGCACTGGCTCTCTGGCCTGTTGGGCGGCGGGCTGTTCGGGCCAGGCCAGCCGCTCGATGTCGAGCGTTTTTTCATCGTCGTTCCAGACTTGATCGGCCACGGCGAATCGAGCAAACCCAGCGATGGTTTGCGGACAAGCTTTCCCCGCTACCGTTGCCGGGACATGGTCAATGCGCTGCATCTGCTGGTGACACAGGGCCTGAAGATTCGAGCTCTGCACCTGCTGATGGGCACATCCCTGGGGGCGATGCTGGCGTGGGAGTGGGCGCATCGCTACCCCGATGCCGCGCAACGCATCGTGCCCATTGGCGCCTATCCGCTGCCCCTGGGCGGGCGCAACTGGATGGTGCGGCGGATGATCATCGAGGCCATACGCAACGACCCCGCCTGGGCCCATGGCCACTACGACACACCGCCCAGCGCTTACCGCTACACCGCGCCCTTGCTGTTGTTGATGGCACACGGCGTGCAGCACCTGCAAAACTTGGCCCCCAACCAGGCGGCAGCGGATAAATACTACGAGCAGCTCGTGCGCACCGTCGCGCAGCATGACGCCAACGATTTGCTCTACGTCATCGAGTCCACGCTCGACTACGACCCGTCGGCCCACTTGCAACAAATGACGGCCCAGATGCTGGCCATCAACTTCGAGGGCGATGAAATCTGCCGGCCTGACCTGGACGTGTTTGAAGCAGCTGTCGCGCAGATACCGCGTGCCCGCTCTGTACTGATTGCGCAGGACGAGCAATCCTGCGGGCACCTCACCTATTACCAGCTCGATACCTGGAAAGCGCATCTTGCGGCGTTTCTGGCGCCCGTATCTGTTGACACCATCCCGGCCTGAAGCACGGGGAGGCTGTCCGGCGACTGTCACGCGTAAAATCGGGGTCAGATTCCAATTAAATGCCAAATCGGCCTCCAGCCCTTACGGGACGGGCGCAAGCAGCTATCAAAAAAGGAGAGATATAAAGGACACCCACTTTAGTTGCCAAATCCATAGCACTGCCTACACTCAGCCCTCATGACCAGCCCCCGCTCATCCCTGATCTCGCTGGTCAAATAATTTGAGACATATGCCGACAATTTTGAGAGTGGATGGATTTCGGTTCTATTTCTATAGCCACGAGCCAAACGAACCGCCCCATGTGCATATTGACAAGGATGTAGCCACCGCCAAAGTGTGGTTGCATGACGCGACTGTCGCGCGCAGCATGGGCTTTTCTGCCCAAGATTTAGGCAAAATTCAACGGATGGTGAAAAGTCACCAATCTTCTTTGAAGGAGGCATGGAATGCATTCTTTGGCACCTGAAACGGACGTGCGCGCAATGAACGTCGTCTTGGACGATGCGCGCTTGGTGGTCGATTTGATGGACGGGCGCACGATTGCCGTGCCGCTGGCTTGGTACCCCCGTTTGGCCAATGCCACGCCCCAGCAACGCAGCCATTGGGAGCTGGCCGGTGGCGGCTACGGCATCCATTGGCCTGATATTGACGAAGATTTGAGTACCGAAGGGCTACTGCGCGGCGCCCGTGCGCCTCAGGCGGGCTTGCGGTCATGACCCGCCTGAACCGCCCCGGGTTTAGAGGAGGCTGGTTGGTTTAAGTGGACACCTCTCTGTCGAAATGTTGCTGTTGGCAAGCTGGCCATTTCTCTGGGGCCGTGTACCTTTACACAAAGGTCGCAGCAGATACCCCAAACCGCTCACTGAGTGCGCGCACTTGGCGAATATTGAGTTCGCGCTTGCCGGTCAGGATTTCTGAAACCACTCCCTGGCTACCAATCTCAGAAAGGTCGCCTTGCTTGAGGCCGTGCTGTTCCATCAGAAACTTGAGCGCTTGCACCCCCGTGACCTCGGGCAGTACGTGATGCTCAGCTTCATAATCCTCGATCAGGTCGCCCACGATATCAACCAGTCCCATGGCTGGATGGTTTTCGTCGCCTTGGGTTTCGTCAAGCAATGCCTCAAGTATCTCAGTCATTCGTGAGTAGTGCGCTTCATCCCGGATCGGGGCGATATCAGTGGCCGCACGAAATGCTTCCCAGACCGGGAGCAGATGCTTCACGTTGATAGGGGCGTTCATGATTTCCAGGCTCCTTTGTCGTAATCCCGGTGGTTGAGCACAGCTTTGATGTAGACGATCTGTTTCTCGAACCGGGCGTAAGCGATCAGGCGGTACTTGTTTCCACCGATATCGAACACCACCAATTCACCGACTTTGTCTACCGCATTGAAGGTTGCTTTGAGTTCTGCCCAATTCGCAAACCTGTTCTTTTCAATCACCCGTCGCCATCCCTGTAAAGGGACTTCGGCTTGAGGATGATCGGCAGCGAAGGCCCGCAGGGCACTGTTGCTGATGATTTTCATAGCGGGCATTTTATCTCATATTGAGATATAAAGAGTGGGCGCAGCAGTGCTGGGGCCAAGCCATCTATGAAAATTCTTTTTATCCACCAAAACTTTCCTGGCCAGTTCAAGCACCTGGCCCCGGCCTTGGTGCGCCAGGGCCACACCGTAGTGGCCATGACCATGCAAAAGGTGCAAACCAGCCAGTGGCAGGGTGTCCAGCTCGTGCCCTATGGCGTCCACCGTGGCTCCACGCCCAACATCCACCCGTGGGTGAGCGACTTTGAAACCAAGACCATTCGGGGCGAGGCCTGCTTTCGCGCTGCCTTGCAGCTCAAGGCGCAGGGTTTTGTGCCCGACGCCATCGTTGCCCACCCCGGCTGGGGCGAGAGCCTGTTTCTCAAAGAGGTCTGGCCCCAGGCCAGGCTGGGCATCTACTGCGAGTTTTTCTACCACCCGCACGGGGCCGACGTGGGTTTTGATCCGGAATTTCCGGCCAAGGATGCGGGCGACGCCTGTCGCCTGCACCTGAAAAACACCAACAACCTGCTGCACTTTGGCGTGGCCGACGCGGGCATCAGCCCCACCCACTGGCAGGCCAGCACCTTTCCTGAGCCTTTTCGCCGCCAGATCACCGTGGTGCACGATGGTATCGACACGGCAGCCGTGGCGCCCAACCCTGGTGTCAGCCTCACGCTCAGCGGCAGCCTGGCGCTCACCCGCCATGACGAGGTCATCACCTTCGTCAACCGCAACCTAGAGCCCTACCGGGGCTACCACATCTTCATGCGGGCGCTGCCCGAAATTCTGAAGCGCCGCCCCCACGCCCGGGTGCTCATCGTCGGTGGTGACGATGTGAGCTACGGCGCCCGGCCCACGCTGGAAGAGCACGGCGGCCAGAAGTGGAAAGACATTTTTGCGGCTGAAGTACGCCCGCAGATCAGCGATGCGGATTGGCAGAGGGTGCACTTCTTGGGCAACATTGCCTACCAGCACTTCATCCCACTGTTGCAACTGAGCATGGTGCATGTGTACCTGACCTACCCGTTTGTGCTTTCGTGGAGCCTTCTCGAAGCCATGAGCGCTGGCTGCGCCATCGTGGCCAGCGACACCCAGCCGCTGCACGAAGCCATACGGCACGACGATACCGGGCGGCTGGTGAACTTCTTTGACGTGGCGGGCCTGACGAACGAAATCTGCACACTGCTCAATGACCCGGCGGCAAGGCAGCGGCTGGGCCAGAACGCGCGGGCGTTTGCCCAGGCCAACTACGACCTCCAGACCGTGTGCCTGCCCAAGCAGTTGGAGTGGGTGCAGCAACTGGCTGCCGTGTCTTGACATCCTCCCCGCCCTAAAGGACGGGGATTCCTTCTGCAAGACGGCGATGTCCCGCCGCGAGAATGTTCCGTGCTGCATTCACATCGCGCTCGTGTACCGCTCCGCAATCGCTGCAAGTCCACTCTCTTATTCGCAAACCTGCTCTACCTTTCGGACTGCTGGCGGGAATGCCCCCGCAGCACGAACAAGTCTGGGTGGTGTAGCTCTCGTTCACTACCTCAAAGACGATACCGGCCTGCTGGCTCTTGTATTCCAACATCGTCTTCAGCGTTGACCAGCCCGCATCCAGCGTGCTTTTTGCCATTTTGGTTTTGACCAGCTGGCTACTTGCCACGTCGCCCACGAAGATGGCAGCGTTGTTCTGCACCAGGGCTGTGCTGAACTTGTGCAGCATGTCCTTGCGTTGGTTGGCAATTTTTGTGTGGATGGCGCGGGCGCGTTGTTTCTTCTTCGCCCGCTGGGCGATACCCAACTGGCATTCAAGCTTGCGATAAAAGCGCCCCTCGATGCGTTCGCCCGTGGAGGCGACTGCCGCTTCTTTCAGGCCCAGGTCAATGCCGACGCTGGCCGTACCCGCCGTGGCCTTTGGCTGCACCTTGACCACCACATTCAAGTACCAGCGCCCGCGTGCGTCCTGGCTGAAGCTGCCCGCGCGCAATTCGTAGTCGGCCAGACCGTAGCTGTCCCAGAGGTTGAATTTCTGACCGGCAAAGGCGATTTGCCCTGCCTTGTATTGCAAGGCCCGCGTCTTGAACGGAATCCAGCCCAGGCTGTATTTGCTCGATTGCGGGTTGCTCACACGCCAGCGCAGTTTGGCTTTTTTGAATTGCTTGCGCGCCTTGGCGTAGTCCTCGCACACCTGCTGCACGGTGGGCGAGCCGATGTGTATGCCCTCGCATTTGCTGAAGCCGTTGGTCAGCTTTTGCAAATCGTAGCCCGAGAGCCACTGGTGCCGTTCCCGAATGGCGCGGTGGCTGGTCTCGTTGCAGAAATTCCAGACCTGGTTGACCTCACGCGCCATCGCGGCAAGCACTTTGGCGTGCTTGTCTTTGATGCGCAGGCGCAGGGTTTTTGTGCAATCCATGGCATGGATTATCATTGGTCTATGAAACTAATGCAAGAGAAACTATGGCCCGTCCACGCAAGTTAGACAGCGATCTGCGCCACGGACGACACTGCGTATTTGTCCTTCATGTGCATTTGGTGTTCGTAACCAAGTATCGGCGCAACGTGTTCAAAAAAGAGCACCTGGAGGCCATGCAATTGATCCTGGCAAACGTGTGCGAGGATTTTGATGCCAAGCTGGTGGAGTTCAACGGCGAGCATGACCATGTGCATCTGCTGATCAACTATCCGCCCAAGGTGGCGCTGTCGAATCTTGTCGCTTCGCTCAAGGGCGTGTCGGCACGGATGCTGCGCAAGCAGTTTGGCGACTTTCATCCATGGCTCAAACGCCGGGGTGTTCTTTGGTCGCCTTCCTACTTTGCCTCCAGTTGCGGCGGCGCTCCAATTGACATTCTTCGGCAGTACATCGAGGAACAACAAACACCCCATTAGGACGCCTGCGGCGTCCGCGCTCTCAACCCCGGGCTAAACCCCGAGGCTTCCCGCGCCATGGGTGA
>NZ_JAQUAL010000018.1:9439-34694 GCF_028687295.1 Simplicispira sp. | reverse complement strand
CAACGCCACCAACCGCGCGCCGTACCCCACGCTGCATCTGATCCGCGAAGAGAGTCTGGATGCCGCCGTCGAGGCCTTTCCCGAGGCAGAAATGATCTACGAGCGCAACATGGAAGTGCTGCGTGAGCTGGGCGCGGCGGGCTGGCAGGCGCTGGACGTGGGCGCGCGCTGCCCGCACCACCCCAAACCCACGGAGGAGGGCGCGTGAGCCGCAAACCTGTCCCGGCCAGCGCCCGCACGGCGCCCGACGCCGCGCTGCTGGCCGAGCTGCGCCCTGGCCAGTCGGTGGAGCTGCTCAAGGCGCTGCACATCCTCACGCGCGAGGGCAAGCTCAACCAGGACTCGCGGCGCAAGCTCAAGCAGGTGTACCACCTGTTCCAGTTCATGGAGCCGCTGCTGCAAACGCTGTCGCAAGACGGCCACGCGCCCACGCTGGCCGACCACGGCGCGGGCAAGTCGTACTTGGGCTTCATCCTGTACGACCTGTATTTCAAGGCGCTGGGGCGGGGCCACATCTACGGCATCGAGTGGCGCGCCGAGTTGGTGGAAAAGTCCCGCCAGCTGGCCCAGGAGCTGGGGTTTGAGCGCATGTCGTTCCTCAACCTGTCGGTGGCCGACAGTGCCGACGCCGCCGAGCTGCCCGAGCGCATCGACATGGTCACAGCCCTGCACGCCTGCGACACCGCCACCGACGATGCCATTGCCTTTGGTCTGCAAAAGCGTGCCCGCGCCATGGTGCTGGTGCCCTGCTGCCAGGCTGAAGTAGCTGCCTGCCTGCGCCAAGGCAAAGCGCTGCAACTGGCGCGCACGCCGCTGGCCGAGCTGTGGCGCCACCCGCTGCACACGCGCGAGATGGGCAGCCAGATCACCAACGTGTTGCGCTGTCTGCACCTGGAGGCCAGCGGCTACCAGGTCACGGTGACGGAGCTGGTCGGCTGGGAGCACAGCATGAAAAACGAGCTGATCATCGCCCAGTACACCGGTCAGAAAAAACGCAGCGCACAAGAACGCCTGCGCGCCATCCTGCAAGAGTTTGGTCTGGAGCAGGCGCTGGGCGCGCGCTTTGGGTTGGCGCTGGTGGATTTGCCCGCCGCATCCTGACCCGTGCGCACACAGGGCTGGAGAAAATCCGGCCCTGCCGTTAGCATGCGCCGCCACGATCCGTGGTTGCCAGGAGATCTGCATGCACCCCACCCCACCCCGCACCCCGTTGCACCCCCGTCCGCGCCACTGGATAAAAGTCGCTGGCGCCAGTGCCGTGCTGGCACTGCTGGCCGCTTGCGGCGGCAGCGATGCCCCGCCATCGCAGCAACTGACGCTGGAGCAGAAAGTGGGCCAGATGGTGATGATGGGCGTGGACGGCACCAGCGCCGACGCGCCCGGCGTGCAACAGGCGCTGGCGCAGGTGCGCGCAGGCCAGCTCGGCGGTGTGATCCTGTACCGCTACAACATCACCGACCCCACCCAGGTGCGCGCCCTCACGGGGGCCTTGCAGCAGGCCAACCCGCTGGAGCTGCCGCTCTTGATCGCGCTGGACCAAGAGGGCGGGCTGGTGCAGCGCCTGCGCGCCTCCAATGGCTTTGCCGACACCCCTTCGCACGAAGAAGTGGCCGCCACGCAAACCCCCGACCAGGCCCGTGCCACCTACCGCACCATGGCGCAGATGGTGGCGGGCGCGGGCTTCAACTTCAACTTTGGCCCGGTGGTGGATTTGCGCGGCGACCCGCTCGACCCCGAGCACCGCGCCGTCTCGCCGGTCATCGGCCAACTCAAACGCAGCTTCTCCGATGATCCGGCGCGCGTGGTGCTGTACGCCAGCCAATTTATCCTGGCCCACCGCGAGGCGGGCGTGCTCACCGCCCTCAAGCACTACCCCGGCCACGGCCTGGCCGCCAGCGACAGCCACCTCGGGCTGGTCGATATCACCCGCACCGCGCAGCCCATAGAGCAGTGGCCCTTCCAGCAGCTGGTGGCCGGTGGCATGGCCGACGCCATCATGACCGCGCACCTGGTCAACCGCAACGTCGATCCCGACTGGCCGGTCACGCTGTCGGAGAAGTTCATTGGCCCGCAATTGCGCACGCGCGACGGCTTTGACGGCGTGGTCGTCACCGACGACCTGCACATGGGCGCCATCCAGCAGCACCACAGCCTGCGCGAATCGGTGGTGCGCGCCATCGTGGCAGGCAACGATGTGCTGGTGTTTTCCAACAACCCCGGCGCTGCCAAAAACGCCCCCGGCTTTGTGCCGCGCTACGACATGGGCCAGCACGCTGCCACCCTGGTGCGCGAGGCCATCGCCCGTGGCGAACTGACCACCGAGCAGGTGGACGCCGCCTGGCAGCGGCTGGCGCGGCTGCGTGGCAAGCTGGCAGCTGCCCACTGAGCTGGTGGGGTGCATCCAATTTGATAGCTGCTGGCGCTTGCTGTGCGGGCGTTAGAGCCGGTTTTCGTTATCAAAAAAGAAAGGGCCGCCCTGGTGGGGCACAGAACTTAATTGGAATCTGACCCCCATTTTCTCATTACACTGCCCCCTCCAACGCCACTTTGTATCCCCCCACCCCATGGCCCGCCTTCCCCGCCTCACGGTGCCCGGCTACCCGCACCACATCATCCAGCGCGGTAACAACCGCCAGGCGATTTTTCTGGACGAGCAGGATTTCACGGCCATGCACGCGCTGCTGGCCGAGAGCGCGCGCAAGTTCGGCGTGGCCGTCCACGCCTATGTGCTGATGGACAACCACTTCCACCTGCTGGCCACGCCGACCACCACCGAGGCACTGCCGCTGATGATGCAGGCCGTGGGGCGCAGCTACGTGCGCAGCTTCAACCACCGCCATGGCCGCACCGGCACGCTGTGGGAAGGGCGCTACCGGGCCACGCTGATCCAGTCCGAGCGCTACCTGCTGGCCTGCATGGCCTATATCGACCTGAATCCGGTGCGCGCGGGCATGGTGGCGCAGGCGCAAGACTGGCCCTGGTCGGGCGCTGCCTGCGCGCTGGGCCTGCGCCAGGATGCGCTCATCACGCCGCACATGCTGTATTGGGCGCTGGGCAATACGCCCTTTGCCCGCGAGGCGGCTTACGCTGCGCTGCTCGATACCGGCATCGCCACCGCGCAGCAAACCGCCCTGACCGACGCCACCTTGCACGGCTGGGCGCTGGGCGATGCGCAATTTGTGGACGAATTGCAAAAAAAATCCGCCCGCCGATTGCGCCCAGCACGGCCTGGTAGGCCGGTAGGTACGCCAAAAAAATCAGACTAAAACTGGCTCCAGGCCAATCTGTACATGCGCTAATAGCTATTGTTTTTGATTTGTCCCCAAATAATAAATCTGAAATAAATAGGTTATTTAATTGGAATCTGACCCCAATTAAAGTGCTTGCGTGGATTTGCTGCAATGCACTACGCTAGGCGTCCCTGCGAAAACAATGAGGAATGCGCCATGACCACGGCAGCCGAAATCCAGCACCTGCAACAACACGGTTTGTATTCATCGGCCCAGGAGCACGATGCCTGCGGCCTTGGGTTTGTCGCCCACATCAAGGGCGTCAAGCGGCACGACATCGTGACCCAGGCGCTCAAAATCCTCGAAAACATCGACCACCGTGGTGCCGTCGGTGCCGACCCGCTGATGGGTGACGGCGCCGGTCTGCTGATCCAGATTCCTGACCAGCTCTACCGCGAAGAAATGGCCCGCCAGGGCGTGACCCTGCCCGCTGCGGGCGAATACGGCGTCGGCATGATCTTCCTGCCCAAGGAGCACGCCAGCCGCCTGGCCTGCGAGCAGGAGATGGAGCGCGCCATCAAGGCCGAAGGCCAGGTGCTGCTGGGCTGGCGCGATGTGCCCGTCAACCGCGACATGCCCATGTCGCCCACCGTGCGCGAAAAAGAGCCGCTGCTGCGCCAGATTTTCATTGGCCGGGGCAACGACGTCATCGTGCAGGACGCGCTGGAACGCAAGCTCTACGTCATCCGCAAAACCGCCAGCGCCGCCATCCAGGCCCTGAAGTTGCAGCACAGCAAAGAGTATTACGTGCCCAGCATGAGCAGCCGCACAGTGGTCTACAAGGGCCTGCTGCTGGCCGATCAGGTGGGCAAGTACTACCTTGACCTGCAAGACGAGCGCTGCGTCTCGGCCATCGGCCTGGTGCACCAGCGCTTCTCCACCAACACCTTCCCCGAATGGCCGCTGGCCCACCCGTACCGCTACGTGGCGCACAACGGCGAGATCAACACCGTCAAGGGCAACTACAACTGGATGCGCGCCCGCGAAGGCGTGATGGCGTCCCCGGTGCTCGGCCCCGACCTGCAAAAGCTCTACCCCATCAGCTTTGCCGACCAGTCCGACACCGCCACGTTCGACAACTGCCTGGAACTGCTGACCATGGCCGGCTACCCCATCAGCCAGGCCGTGATGATGATGATTCCCGAGCCCTGGGAGCAGCACGAGTCCATGGACGAGCGCCGCCGCGCCTTCTACGAGTACCACGCCCCCATGCTGGAGCCCTGGGACGGCCCGGCCTCCATCGTCTTTACCGATGGCCGCCAGATTGGCGCCACCCTCGACCGCAACGGCCTGCGCCCCTCGCGCTACTGCGTGACCGATGACGACCTGGTCATCCTGGCGTCCGAGTCGGGCGTGCTGCCTGTGCCCGAAAACCGCATCGTGCGCAAATGGCGCCTGCAGCCGGGCAAGATGCTGCTCATCGACCTGGAACAGGGCCGCATGATCAACGACGACGAGTTGAAGGCCAACATCGTCAACACCAAGCCCTACAAGCAGTGGATCGAAAACCTGCGCGTCAAGCTCGACAGCATCCCTGCTGCCCCCGCTGCCGCCCTCGACCACGCCGACGGCCTGGCGCTGCTGGACCGCCAGCAGGCCTTTGGCTACACCCAGGAAGACATCAAGTTCCTGATGGCCCCCATGGCCAAAAATGGCGAAGAAGCCATTGGCTCCATGGGCAACGACAGCCCGCTGGCCGTCCTCTCCGACAAGAACAAGCCGCTGTACAACTACTTCAAGCAGCTGTTTGCGCAGGTGACCAACCCGCCCATCGACCCGATCCGCGAGGCCATCGTGATGTCGCTGCACAGCTTCATCGGCCCCAAGCCCAACCTGCTGGACATCAACCAGGTCAACCCGCCCATGCGCCTGGAAGTGAGCCAGCCGGTGCTGAACTTTGCCGACATGGCCAAGCTGCGCGGCATTGAGCAGCACACCCAGGGCAAGTTCAAGAGCGTCACCATCGACATCACCTACCCGCTGGCCTGGGGCAAAGAGGGCGTGGAAGCCAAGCTGGCCTCGCTGTGCGCGCAGGCGGTCGATGCCATCAAGGGCGGCGCCAACATCCTCATCATCAGCGACCGCGCTGTGAGCAGCACGCAGGTGGCCATTCCGGCGCTGCTGGCGCTGTCCAGCATCCACCAGCACCTGGTGCGTGGCGGCCTGCGCACCACCGCCGGTCTGGTGGTGGAAACCGGCACGGCCCGTGAAGTCCACCACTTTGCCGTGCTGGCCGGTTACGGCGCCGAGGCCGTCCACCCCTACCTGGCCATGGAAACCCTGGCCGACATGCACAAAGACCTGTCGGGCGACCTGTCGGCAGACAAGGCCATCTACAACTACGTCAAGGCCATTGGCAAGGGCCTGTCCAAGATCATGTCCAAGATGGGCGTGAGCACGTACATGAGCTACTGCGGCGCGCAGTTGTTTGAAGCCATCGGCATCAACACCAGCACCATTGAGCAGTATTTCACTGGCACGGCCAGCCGCGTGGGTGGCATTGGCGTGTTCGAGATTGCCGACGAGGCCATCCGCATGCACAAGGCGGCCTTCAGCAACGACCCCGTGCTGGCCACCATGCTGGACACCGGCGGCGAGTACGCCTGGCGCGCCCGTGGCGAAGAGCACATGTGGACGCCCGACACCATCGCCAAGCTGCAACACAGCACCCGCGCCAACAACTGGAACACGTACAAGGAATACGCCCAGCTGGTCAACGACCAAAGCCGTCGCCACATGACGCTGCGCGGCCTGTTCGAGTTCAAGATCGACCCGGCCAAAGCGATCGCGCTGGAAGAAGTCGAGCCAGCCAAAGAGATCGTCAAGCGCTTTGCCACCGGCGCCATGTCGCTGGGTTCGATTTCCACCGAAGCCCACGCCACGCTGGCCGTGGCCATGAACCGCATTGGCGGCAAGAGCAACACCGGCGAGGGCGGCGAAGACGCAGCGCGCTACCGCAACGAGCTCAAAGGCATTCCGATCAAGCAGGGCGACACGCTCAAGAGCGTGATTGGCGCGGCCAACGTCGAAGTCGATATGCCGCTGCAAGATGGCGACTCGCTGCGCTCCAAAATCAAGCAGGTGGCCTCGGGGCGCTTTGGCGTCACGGCGGAATACCTCTCCAGCGCCGACCAGATCCAGATCAAGATGGCCCAGGGCGCCAAGCCCGGCGAGGGCGGCCAGCTGCCCGGCGGCAAGGTGTCCAACTACATCGGCAAGCTGCGCCACAGCGTGCCTGGCGTGGGCCTGATTTCGCCACCGCCGCACCACGACATCTACTCCATTGAAGACCTGGCCCAGCTCATCCACGACCTGAAAAACGTGGCGCCGCACGCAGGCATCAGCGTCAAGCTGGTGTCGGAAGTGGGCGTGGGCACGATTGCTGCGGGCGTGGCCAAGTGCAAGAGCGACCACGTGGTGATCGCCGGGCACGACGGCGGCACGGGCGCTTCGCCCTGGTCGTCCATCAAGCACTGCGGCGGCCCCTGGGAAATCGGTCTGGCCGAAACCCAGCAAACGCTGGTCTTGAACCGCCTGCGTGGCCGCATCCGCGTGCAGGCCGACGGCCAGATGAAGACTGGCCGCGACGTGGCCATTGGCGCGCTGCTGGGTGCCGACGAGTTCGGCTTTGCCACCGCGCCGCTGGTGGTCGAGGGCTGCATCATGATGCGCAAGTGCCACCTCAATACCTGCCCGGTGGGTGTGGCCACGCAAGACCCGGTGCTGCGCCAGAAGTTCTCGGGCAAGCCCGAGCATGTCGTCAACTACTTCTTCTTTGTGGCCGAAGAAGTGCGCCACATCATGGCCCAGCTGGGTATCCGCAAGTTTGACGATCTGGTGGGCCGCACCGACCTGCTCGACATGCGCGCTGGCATCCAGCATTGGAAGGCCAGCGGCCTGGACTTTGGCCGCCTGTTTGCCCAGGTGCCCGTGGGCCCTGAAGTGCCACGCTTCCACGTCGAAGAGCAAGACCACAACCTGGGTCACACCCTCGACCGCAAGCTCATCGAGCGCTGCCAGCCCGCCATTGAAAAGGGCGAGCGCGTGCAGATCATGGAAGTGGCGCGCAACGTCAACCGCACCGTGGGCGCCATGCTCTCGGGCGCTGTCACCCGCGCCCACCCCGATGGCCTGCCCGATGACACCATCCGTATCCAGTTCGAAGGCACGGGCGGGCAGTCGTTTGGCGCATTCCTGTGCAACGGCATCACGCTGAGCCTGATTGGCGATGCCAACGACTACACCGGCAAGGGCCTGTCGGGTGGCCGCATCGTGGTGCGCCCCAGCCTGGACTTCCGGGGCGAGGCCGTGCGCAACACCATCGTGGGCAACACCGTGATGTACGGCGCCACCAGCGGCGAGGCTTTCTTCAGCGGCGTGGCCGGTGAGCGCTTTGCCGTGCGCCTGTCGGGTGCCACGGCAGTGGTGGAAGGCACCGGCGACCATGGCTGCGAGTACATGACCGGCGGCACCGCCGTGGTGCTGGGTGCCACGGGCCGCAACTTTGCGGCAGGCATGAGCGGCGGCGTGGCCTACGTCTATGACGAAGACGGCCTGTTTGAAACCCGCTGCAACATGTCCATGGTCAAGTTGGAGCGCATCCTGCCCGCCGATGAGCAAGAGGCCACCGTGCCGCGCGCCATCTGGCACCGGGGCCAGACCGACGAGGCGCAGCTGAAAAAGCTGCTCGAAGACCACAACCGCTGGACGGGCAGCAAGCGCGCCCGCGAGCTGCTGGACCACTGGGCCGCTTCGCGCGCCAAGTTCGTCAAGGTCTTCCCGACCGAGTACAAACGTGCGTTGTCTGAGATTCATGAGCAAAAACTGCTTGAAGAGCCCAGCACACCTGCGGTAGTAGCTATCAAAAAAGAAGCGAAGGCCGTCCGGTAAGGCCCGATCAGGCCCGCCGCGCAGTTACCGCACACCAATCCACGAGAGAAATACCATGGGAAAAACCACCGGCTTCATGGAATACGGGCGCCTCGAAGAGGGCTACAAGTCTGTGCCCGAGCGCCTCAAGCACTACCGCGAATTCGTCATCGGCCTCGATGGCGCGCAGGCCAAAGTGCAGGCCGCGCGCTGCATGGACTGCGGCACGCCGTTTTGCAACAACGGTTGCCCGGTCAACAACATCATTCCGGACTTCAACGATCTGGTGTACCAGAGCGACTGGAAGAGCGCGTTCACCGTGCTCAGCTCGACCAACAACTTCCCCGAGTTCACGGGCCGCATCTGCCCCGCGCCTTGCGAGGCCGCCTGCGTGCTCAACGTCAACGACGACGCCGTGGGCATCAAGAGCATCGAGCACGCCATCATCGACAAGGCCTGGGAAAACGACTGGGTGCAACCCCAGCCTGCCGCCCAGCAGACGGGCAAAAAAGTGGCCGTGGTGGGCGCCGGCCCCGCAGGCTTGGCCGCAGCCCAGCAACTGGCGCGCGCCGGTCACAGCGTGACCGTGTTCGAGAAGAACGACCGCGTGGGCGGCCTGCTGCGCTACGGCATCCCCGACTTCAAGATGGAAAAGTCGCACATCGACCGCCGCGTGGCGCAGATGCAGGCCGAGGGCGTGGTCTTTCGCACCGGCGTGCTGGTGGCGGCCAAGGATGGCCTGGGCGCCAACTCCAAGGTCACCAACTGGGCCAAGGAAACCGTCTCCCCCGAGCAGCTCAGCGCCGAGTTCGATGCCGTGCTGCTGTCGGGCGGCGCCGAGCAATCGCGCGACCTGCCCGTGCCGGGGCGCGACCTGGACGGCGTTCACTTTGCGATGGAGTTTCTGCCGCAGCAAAACAAGGTCAACGCGGGCGACAAGCTCAAGAGCCAGCTGCGCGCCGATGGCAAGCACGTCATCGTCATTGGCGGCGGTGACACCGGCAGCGACTGCGTGGGCACCAGCAACCGCCACGGCGCCGCCAGCGTCACGCAGTTTGAGCTGATGCCCCAGCCGCCCGAAGTGGAAGACCGCCCGCTGACCTGGCCGTACTGGCCCATCAAGCTGCGCACCAGCTCCAGCCACGACGAGGGCTGCACCCGCGAGTTCGCCATTGCCACCAAAGAGTTCATCGCGGGCACGGGCAAGAACAAGGGCCGCGTGGTGGGCGTCAAAACCGTGCGCCTGCAATGGGAAGGCGGCAAGATGACCGAGGTGCCCGGCTCCGAGCAAACCTTGCAAGCCGACCTGGTGCTGCTGGCCATGGGCTTTGTCAGCCCCGTAGCGCCGGTGCTGGATGCGTTTGGTGTGGACAAAGACGCCCGGGGCAACGCCCGCGCCAGCACCGACGAGGGCGGCTACGCCACCAATGTGGCCAAGGTGTTTGCCGCTGGTGACATGCGCCGGGGCCAGTCGCTGGTGGTGTGGGCCATTCGCGAAGGCCGCCAGGCCGCGCGCGCCATCGACCAGTTCCTGATGGGCAGCTCCGAACTGCCGCGTTAAAGCCTGCGCCGGGCACGGCCATGGGTGCCGGCCTGGGTTCATGATCAAAATAGCTGCTAACGCCCGCCAGGTGGGCGCAAGCAGCTATTTTTTTAGTAGCATTTTGGCCGGGCGCAGGGTTGCGCTGTCGCCACTGGCGCGCGGTCGGGGACAATACGCCCCTTCTTTGTGATTCTGGAAACTTCCCCATGAAAAAACGCACCGTTGTTTTGCTCTTGTCCTTGGGCGCTGTGCTGGCGGGCTGCGGCAAGCAAGAGCCTGCACCCCAGGCGGCGGCGCCTGCACCCGCACCTGTCGCCATCACCAAAATCGTGGTGGGCCTGGACGACAACTTCCCGCCCATGGGCTTTCGGGACGAGAAGAACGAGCTGATCGGCTTTGACATCGACATGGCCCGCGAAGCCAGCAAGCGGCTGGGCGTGGAGGTGGAGTTCAAGCCCATCGACTGGAGCGCCAAAGAGGCGGAACTGTCTGGCAAGCGCGTCGATGTGCTCTGGAACGGCCTGACCATCACCGAAGAGCGCAAGAAGAACATCGACTTCACCGCGCCCTACATGGAAAACCACCAGATCATCGTGGTGGCCGCCAGCTCCCCCATCAAGACCAAGGCCGATCTGGCAGGCAAGGTGGTGGGCGCCCAAGAGGGCTCCAGCGCCGTGGATGCCGTGAAAAAAGACGCCCCGGTTTTTGGCACCTTCAAGGAATTCAAGACCTTTGGCGACAACGTGACCGCGCTGATGGACTTGTCCACAGGCCGCCTCGAAGCCGTGGTGGTCGATGAAGTGGTGGGCCGCTACTACGTGGCCAAAAAGCCCGCCGATTACATTGTTCTGGACGAGCACTTCGGCACCGAAGACTACGGCGTGGGTGTGCGCAAGGGCGACGCCGACCTGCTGGGCAAGCTCGATAAAGCCCTGACCGACATGAAGCAAGACGGCACCGCTGCCAAGATCGCCACGCAGTGGTTTGGCAAGAACATCATCAAATAACCTGCGCAACCTGTTGAGCACACCGGCGTGACCGCTTCGCTGCGGCCAGCCGGTGTTTTGCATTTTTTGATTGCCACTACCCATGGACTACGCGCTTTCCATGCTGGGGCCGCTGTGGCAAGGCGCCACCGTTACCCTCAAGCTTTTCTTCATCACGCTGGCGCTGGCCGTGCCCCTGGGGCTGGTGCTGGCGCTGGCGCGCACCTCGCGCTGGGCAGCGCTGAGCGCCGCCGTGAACGGCTACATCTGGCTCATGCGCGGCACGCCGCTGATGCTGCAAATGCTGTTCATCTACTTTGCGCTGCCGTTTGTGCCGGTGATTGGCGTGCGCCTGCCCGATTTTCCGGCGGCAGTGCTGGCCTTTGCGCTGAACTACGCGGCCTACTTTGCCGAGATTTTCCGCGCGGGCATCCAGTCGATTGACCGGGGCCAGTACGAGGCCGCCAAGGTGCTCGGTATGACCTACGGCCAGACCATGCGCCGCATCGTGCTGCCGCAGATGGTGCGGCGCATTCTGCCGCCCATGAGCAACGAGACCATCACCCTGGTCAAAGACACCTCGCTCATCTACGTGCTGGCCCTGAACGACCTGCTGCGCGCTGCGCGCGGCATCGTGCAGCGCGACTTCACGACCACGCCGTTCATCGTGGCGGCAGCCTTTTACCTGCTGATGACCCTGGTGCTGACCTGGGGCTTCCAGCGCCTGGAGAAACGCTATGCCAAACAAGACCAGTGACGTTGGCGACCATGCCAGCGCGCCCATGATCGAAGCGCAGGGCCTGCACAAGCGCTTTGGCGCCACGCCGGTGCTGAAAAACGTCTCGCTCACGCTGCGCCAGGGCGAGGTGGTGGCGGTGATTGGCCCCTCGGGCTCGGGCAAAAGCACCTTTTTGCGCTGCCTCAACCATCTGGAAACCATCGACAGCGGCCGCATCGCCATCGAGGGCGAGGTGCTGGCGCAGACCGATGCCCAAGGCCACTGCCACTACGCCAGCGAGCGCGAGGTGCGCCGCATCTGCCGCAAGATGGGCATGGTGTTCCAGCACTTCAATCTGTTCCCGCACCTGACGGTGCTGGAGAACGTGATCGAGGCGCCCCTGCGCGTCAAGGGCCTGGCCAGCGCCGACATCACCCCCAAAGCCGAGGCTTTGCTGGCCAAGGTGGGGCTGCTGGACAAGCGCCACAACTACCCGGCGCGCCTGTCGGGCGGGCAAAAGCAGCGCGTAGCCATCGCCCGCGCGCTGGCCATGGAGCCCGACATCATGCTGTTCGACGAGCCCACCTCGGCCCTCGACCCCGAGCTGACCGGCGAGGTGCTGCGCACCATGCGCCAGCTGGCCGACGAGCACATGACCATGCTGGTGGTCACGCACGAAATGGGCTTTGCCCGCGAAGTGGCCAGCAGCGTGGTCTTCATGGATGCGGGCGAGCTGATCGAGGCCCAGCCAGCGCAAGCCTTCTTTGCCAACCCGCAGCACGCGCGCACGCGGGCCTTCCTCAACCACATGCTTTGATGCGCCGCCGCCATGGCGTGGCTGTTGGGTGATCAAAAATGATAGCTGCTGGCGCCCGTTACACGGGCGCTGGAGGCTGTTTTGATGCTTGAATTACCCGCGCTCTACCCGGTGCAGATGCGGCTGGGCTGGGGCAAAGGCGGTTTGCAGCTCGGCAAACAGCTGTTCGGCCTTGGGGCGGTTGTTGGCCGAGTAGTTGCACACATACACGTCCAGCGTGACGTAGCCCGCCTCGGGCCAGGTGTGGATGCTCAGGTGCGATTCGGCCAGCACCACCACGCCGGTCACGCCGCCGCCCTCGCCAAAGCGGTGGAACAGGCTGCCCACGGCGGTCAGGCCCGCTGCGGCCACACGGTCTTGGCAAAAATCTTGCAGATGGGTGGCATCCAGCATCAGGCGCGGGTCGCACCGGCAGCCGTGCAAGTCACCGATCAGGTGCAGGCCTGCCGTCTGGCGTGCTATGCCATAAGCGGGTGTAGGGGCGCTGTGGTGCAGGTGGTTCATCGTTATGGTTTACCCCATATCATTGCGGGTTGGCGTTGCGCTCCCCCTTTGCTGGTTGCTGGCAAGCGTTGCCGCCTATTCCACCATGCCCTCATCCTCCCCTGCAACTTCCTCTGGCGCGCTGGTCGAGCTGCGCGACGTCCACTTTAGCTACGGCGACAGGCCCGTGCTGCGTGGGCTGTCGCTGGCGGTGCCGCGTGGCAAGGTCACGGCCATCATGGGCGCTTCGGGCGGGGGCAAAACCACCGTGCTGCGCCTGATTGGTGGCCAGCACAGGGCGCAGCAGGGTCAGGTGCTGTTCGATGGCCAGGACGTGGGCCGCATGGACATGGCGCAGCTGTATGCCGCGCGCCGGCGCATGGGCATGCTGTTCCAGTTTGGCGCGCTGTTTACCGACATGAGCGTGCTCGACAACGTGGCGTTTCCGCTGCGCGAGCACACCGACCTGCCCGAGGCCCTGGTGCGCGACATCGTGCTGATGAAGCTGCATGCCGTGGGCCTGCGCGGTGCGCGCGACCTGATGCCGGGGCAAATCTCGGGCGGCATGGCCCGGCGCGTGGCGCTGGCGCGCTCGATTGCCCTGGACCCCGAGCTGGTGATGTACGACGAGCCCTTTGCCGGGCTGGACCCGATCTCGCTGGGCACGGCGGCGCAATTGATTCGCCAGCTCAACGATGCCATGGGGCTGACCACCATTCTGGTGTCGCACGACGTGGACGCCACGTTTGCGCTGGCCGACCATGTGATCGTTCTGGGGCCCGGCACCATTGCGGCCCAGGGCACGCCCGAGGCCGTGCGCCACAGCACGGACCCGCTGGTGCACCAGTTTGTCAACGCGCTGCCCACGGGGCCGGTGCCCTTCCATTACCCGGGCCCTGACGTGGCACAAGACTTTGGCCCTGCGCCCGGGGGGCGGCCATGAGCTGGTATCGCCCGGCAGACGTGGGTTTTGCGGTGCGTTGCAAACTGGCCGATGTGGGCCAGGGTGCGCGGCTGTTTGTGCGGCTGCTGTGGCTGTTGGGCGCTGCGCTGCGCCGCCCCGGCCTGGTGCGCGACCAGGTGCATTTTTTGGGCAACTATTCGCTGTCCATCATTGCCGTGTCGGGCCTGTTCGTCGGCTTTGTGCTGGCCTTGCAGGGCTTTTATACGTTGCAGGATTTTGGCTCCACCGAGGCCCTGGGCCAGCTGGTGGCGCTGAGCCTGCTGCGCGAGCTGGGGCCGGTGGTCACGGCGCTGTTGTTTGCCGGGCGCGCGGGCACGGCGCTGACCGCCGAGATCGGCCTGATGCGCGCGGGCGAGCAGCTCAGCGCCATGGAAATGATGGCCGTGGACCCGGTGCGCCGCATTCTGGCGCCGCGCTTCTGGGGCGGCGTGATCGCCATGCCGGTGTTGGCAGCGGTGTTCAATGCGGTGGGTGTGATTGGCGGCTGGATCGTGGCCGTGGGCCTGATCGGCGTCGATGCAGGCTCGTTCTGGAGCCAGATGCAGGGCGGCGTCGATGTGTTCAGCGACGTGGGCAATGGCGTCATCAAGAGCGTGGTGTTTGGTTTTGCGGTCACGTTTGTGGCGCTGCTCCAGGGCTACACCGCCCGGCCCACGCCCGAGGGCGTGTCGCGCGCCACCACGCGCACCGTGGTGGTGGCATCGTTGGCAGTGCTGGGGCTGGACTTTGTCCTCACGGCCCTGATGTTCAGTATCTGACGCTGGCAGCGGCCAGCGACACAAGGAAAAATCACAATGCAGCAATCCAAGAACGATGTCTGGGTGGGCCTGTTTGTCTTGATTGGCGCTGCGGCGCTGGTGTTTCTGGCTTTGCAGGCTGCCAATTTGCTGAACCTGAACTTTGAATCGGGCTACCGCATCACGGCGCGCTTTGACAACATTGGCGGCTTGAAGCCCCAGGCGGCAGTGCGCAGCGCCGGGGTGGTGGTGGGCCGCGTCGAATCCATCGAGTTTGATGACAAAACCTACCAAGCCCGCGTGACGCTGGCGTTGCAAGAGCGTTACGTGTTCCCCAAAGACAGCTCGCTCAAAATTCTCACCAGCGGCTTGTTGGGCGAGCAGTACATCGGCATCGAGGCCGGTGCCGACGAAGCCAACCTGGCCAACGGCGATATGGTCACGGCCACCCAATCTGCCGTGGTGCTGGAAAATCTGATCAGCCAGTTTCTTTTTAGCAAGGCGGCCGAGGCTGAACCGGCTGCCACAGGTAAACCCAAATGACCCACTCCTTCCCCGCAGGCCCGGCCTGTAACCGCATGGTGGGCCGCCGCCTGGCGCCCGCGTTGGCGTTGTGCGTCCTGGCCTTGGCAGGCTGTGCCAGTGGCCCCAACGCCGATCCACGCGATCCGCTGGAGCCCTACAACCGCAGCATGACGCGCTTCAACGACGGCGTGGACGCCGCCGTACTCAAACCCGTGGCCACCGCCTACCAGCAGGCCGTACCCGCCATGGCGCGCACTGGCGTGAGCAACTTTTTTGCCAACCTGGGCGATGCCTGGTCGTTCGTCAATAACACCCTGCAACTGCGCGCCGAGGGGGCTCTGGCCAGCTTTTTCCGCTTCAGCACCAACACGTTCTTGGGCCTGGGTGGTGTACTGGACGTGGCCAGCGAGATGGGTATTGAGCGCCACAAACAAGACTTCGGCCTGACCTTGGGGCACTGGGGCGTGCCGCCCGGCCCGTACCTGGTGCTGCCCATCCTCGGGCCATCGACGGTGCGCGACACGCTGGCCCTGCCGGTCGATAGCCGGGGTAACCTGGTCCGAGAGGTAGAGCATGTTCCTTCGCGCAACGCGCTGTACGTGCTGCGCGCAGTGGATGTGCGTTCCAACCTGCTGCGTGCTGGCGATGTGCTGGATTCGGCTGCGCTGGACAAATACAGCTTTACCCGCGATGTCTTCCTGCAAGTGCGCAGCCAGCGCGCTGCCGGGCCGGGCCGCAGCGGTGACGGCACCGTCCGTGACGACGATGATGCCAGCCGCAGCGACGGCATGCTGCCCCCCGAACCCGCACAGTGACTGGCCCCGCCATCCAAGGACTGAACCGATGAACCGACGTTTTCTGGGCCGCCTGGCGGCCACCCTGGCCGCTGCACTGGCACTGGGCATGGGCACCGCGCTGCCCGCCCACGCTGCTGATGAGGCACCCGATGTGCTGGTGCAGCGCCTGTCCACCGAAGTGCTGGATGCGCTGCGCGCGGACAAGGCGATCAAGGCGGGCGATATCGACAAAATCATTGTGCTGGTGGACAAAACCATCATGCCCAACGTGAACTTTCGCCGCATGACCGCCGCCGCCGTGGGCCCGGGCTGGCGCCAGGCCAGCACCGAGCAGCAAAAGCGCCTGCAAGACGAGTTCAAAACCCTGCTGGTGCGCACCTACGCGGGCGCGCTGGCCCAGGTCAATGACCAGACCATCATCGTCAAGCCGCTGCGCGCTGCGCCCGAGGACAAAGACGTGCTGGTGCGCACCGAAGTGCGTGGCCGTGGCGACCCCATTCAGCTGGACTACCGCCTGGAAAAAACCCCCGGCGTGGGCGCAGGCTGGAAGATTTACAACCTCAACGTGCTGGGCGTGTGGCTGGTCGAGACCTACCGCAGCCAGTTTGCCCAGGAGATCAACGCCAAAGGCATTGACGGCCTGATCAGCACCCTGGCCGCGCGCAACAAAGCCAATGCAGGCCGGGGCTGACGCGCCCTTGCCGCCCCCCGCCATGCTGGTGCTGCCCGCTGAACTCACCCACCGCCAGGCCCGCGCCGTGCTGCAGGTGCTGCGCCGGGGCGTGCTGGCACTGCCGCCCGGCGCCCGCGCTGTGGTCGATGCGCGTGCGCTGACCCAGTTCGATACCTCCGCGCTGGCTGTGCTGCTGGAGTGCCGTCGCACGGCGCTGGAGCGGGGCCAGACCTTTGCCGTGCAGGGCCTGGCGCCTGCGCTGGCCAGCATGGCCGTGCTGTACGGCGTGCAAGACCTGCTGCCCGCCGCCGACTGACTCTCCCGTGCTCCCCTGGCCCTAAAATGGCCCGCTTCCATGCCCGCTATCTCTTTCCAATCTGTCTGCAAGACCTACCAAACGCCCAACGGCCCATTCCATGCGCTCGACCATGTGAGCCTGGACATCGCGCAGGGCGAATTTTTCGGCCTGCTGGGCCCCAACGGTGCGGGCAAGACCACCCTCATCAGCATTTTGGCGGGCCTGACGCGCGCCACCAGTGGCCGCGTGCTGGTACAGGGCAGCGATGTGCAAATCGACTACGCTGCCGCCCGGCGCAAGCTGGGCATCGTGCCGCAAGAGCTGGTGTTCGACCCGTTCTTCAATGTGCGTGAGGCGCTGCGTTTCCAGTCCGGCTACTTTGGCGTGCAGCACAACGACGACTGGATCGACGAACTGCTCGACAGCCTGGGCCTGGCCGACAAGGCGGGCGCCAACATGCGCCAGCTCTCGGGCGGCATGAAGCGGCGCGTGCTGGTGGCGCAGGCGCTGGTACACAAGCCGCCCATCATCGTGCTGGACGAGCCCACCGCAGGCGTCGATGTGGAGCTGCGCCAGACGCTGTGGCACTTCATCGCCCGCCTGAACAAAGAAGGCCACACGGTGCTGCTGACCACCCATTACCTGGAAGAGGCCGAGGCACTGTGCGGGCGCATCGCCATGCTCAAAAGTGGCCGCGTGGTGGCGCTGGACGCTACCTCCGAGCTGCTCAAGGCCGCTTCAGGCAACGTGCTGGTGTTCAAAACCGACAGCGTATTGCCGCCCGCGCTGGCCGCGCAGGCGCGCGTTACCGGGCGCGTGGTGCAGATGGTGGCCCACGACACGCAGGAAATCGAACAGCACCTGGCCGCGCTGCGCCAGGCCGGTGTAGAGGCGCAGGACGTGGAAATCCGCCGCGCTGACCTGGAAGACGTGTTTTTGGGTGTGATGGCTGCGGCCACAGGAGGGCGCGGCGCATGACCGGCTGGCAAATGCTGTTTTACAAAGAGGTGCTGCGCTTCTGGAAGGTGGGCTTCCAGACCGTTGCCGCTCCCGTGCTCACGGCGGCGCTGTACCTGCTGATTTTTGGCCACGTCATGCAAGACCACGTCAAGGTCTATGACCGCATCGACTACGCCACGTTTCTGGTGCCCGGGCTGGTGATGATGAGCGTGCTGCAAAACGCCTTTGCCAACAGCTCGTCCAGCATGGTGCAGAGCAAGATCATGGGCAACCTGGTGTTTTTGCTGCTCACGCCGCTGTCGCACTGGGCCTGGTTTGTGGCCTATGTGGGCTCCTCGGTGGTGCGCGGGCTGGTGGTGGGGCTGGGCGTGTTTCTGGTTACGCTGGGTTTTTCTACGCCCGAATTTGCCGCGCCGTTGTGGATTGTGGTGTTTGCCCTGCTGGGCGCGGCGCTCTTGGGCGCGCTGGGGCTGATTGCCGGTCTGTGGGCCGACAAGTTTGACCAGATGGCCGCCTTCCAGAACTTCCTCATCATGCCCATGACGTTTTTGTCGGGCGTGTTCTATTCGATCAACTCGCTGCCCTCGTTCTGGCAGACGCTGAGCCACCTGAACCCGTTTTTCTACATGATCGACGGCTTTCGCTACGGCTTTTTTGGCCAGAGCGATGTCTCGCCCTGGCTGAGTCTGGCCATCGTCGGCACGGCACTGGTGTGCGTCAGTGCACTGGCGCTGCACCTGCTGCGCACGGGTTACAAGATCCGCTCCTGAACATTGCCAGCGCTTTTGCTGTGTTTTTACCGCCTCCCCTGAGCTTTTGACATGAACGCCGAACAACTCCAGCAACTCATCAGCGCGGGCCTGCCCTGTGACCACCTCACCGTCGAAGGCGATGGCCGCCACTGGTATGCCACCATCGTCTCGCCCGCGTTCGAGGGCCTGCGCGCCATCGCGCGCCACCAGCGCGTGTACGCCACCCTGGGCAGCCGCATGCAGACCGACGAAGTCCATGCCCTGTCGATGAAAACCTTCACCCCAGCCGAGTGGGCCGTGCAAGTGCAGGGCTGAGGCCCGCGCAGGGTGGCTAAATTGCTATTAATTTAATAGCTGTAAGCGCCCATCCCGCAAGCCTTGAAGGCCAATTTCTTTCTTTTTTGATATTTCCGGGTTTTCAGCCATGGACAAACTCCTTATCCGCGGTGGCAGGCCCCTGCACGGCGAAGTGCTCGTCTCGGGCGCCAAAAATGCGGCCCTGCCCGAGCTGTGCGCGGCCCTGCTGACGCCCGAGCCGGTGCTGCTGGCCAACGTGCCGCACCTGCAAGACGTGGCCACCATGCTCAAGCTCATTCGCAACATGGGCGTGTCGGCTGAGCGTGCAGACGACGGCAGCGTGCGCATTGATGCCAGCGCGCTGTCCACCCCCGAGGCCCCCTACGACCTGGTCAAGACCATGCGCGCTTCGGTGCTGGCGCTGGGGCCGCTGCTGGCGCGCTTTGGCGAGGCCACGGTGTCGCTGCCCGGCGGCTGCGCGATTGGCTCGCGCCCGGTAGACCAGCACATCAAGGGCCTGCAAGCCATGGGCGCGCACATCGTGGTCGAGCACGGCTACATGATTGCCCGCCTGCCCGAGGGCTGGACGCGGCTCAAGGGCGCGCGCATCACCACCGACATGGTCACCGTCACTGGCACCGAGAACCTGCTCATGGCCGCCACGCTGGCCGAGGGCGAAACCGTGCTGGAAAACGCCGCCCAGGAGCCTGAAATCACCGACCTGGCCGAGATGCTCATCAAGATGGGCGCGCGCATCGAAGGCCACGGCACCAGCCGCATCCGCATCCAGGGCGTGGAACGCTTGCACGGCTGCCAGCACGCCGTGGTGGCCGACCGCATTGAGGCGGGCACCTTTTTGTGCGCCGTGGCGGCCACGGGCGGCGATGTGTTCCTGCGCCATGCCCGTGCCGACCACCTGGACGCCGTCACGGAAAAGCTGCGCGAAGCGGGCGCCGATGTGCAGGCCGAAGACGGCGGCATCCGCGTGCGCAGCGCAGGCGCCAGCCAGCTCAAGGCGCAGGGCTTTCGCACCACGGAATACCCCGGTTTCCCCACCGACATGCAGGCGCAGTTCATGGCACTGAACTGCGTGGCCCAGGGCACGGCAGCGGTCACTGAAACCATTTTTGAAAACCGCTTCATGCACGTCAACGAGCTGCTGCGGCTGGGCGCGCGCATCCAGGTTGATGGCCGCGTGGCCGTGGTCGAGGGGCTGGGCGGTACGGGCGCAGGCCTGTCGGGCGCCGCCGTGATGGCCACCGATTTGCGCGCATCGGCCAGTCTGGTCATTGCGGCCCTGGTGGCCGATGGCCAAACCGTGGTCGATCGCATCTACCACCTCGACCGGGGCTATGACCGCATGGAAGCCAAGCTGCGCGGCATTGGTGCCGACATTGAAAGAATCTAGATGAGCCACACCCCACCTGCTGCCACCATCACGCTGGCCCTGTCCAAGGGCCGCATCTTCGATGAAATCATGCCGCTGCTGGCCGCCGCTGGCATCGAGGTGCTGGAAGACCCGGAAAAGTCCCGCAAGCTCATCCTGCCCACCAACCGCCCTGAAGTGCGCGTGGTGCTGGTGCGCGCCAGCGATGTGCCCACCTACGTGCAGTACGGCGGCGCCGACATGGGCGTGTGCGGCAAAGACACGCTGATCGAGCACAGCGCCGAGTGGGGCGGGGCGGCCCGCTCGGGCCTGTACCTGCCGCTGGATTTGCAGATTGCCAAATGCCGCGTGAGCGTGGCCGTGCGCACCGATTTTGACTATGCCCAGGCGGTCAAGAAGGGCTCGCGTTTGAAGGTGGCCACCAAATACACCGCCATTGCCCGCGAGTTTTTTGCCAGCAAGGGCGTGCACGTTGATTTGATCAAGCTCTACGGCAGCATGGAGCTGGCGCCCCTGACGGGCATGGCCGACGCCATTGTCGATCTGGTCTCCACGGGCAACACGCTCAAGGCCAACCACCTGATGGAGGTCGAGCGCATCATGGACATCAGTTCGCACCTGGTGGTCAACCAGGCCGCGCTCAAGCTCAAGATGGCCCCCCTGCGTCGCATCATTGATGCGTTTGCGTCGGCCATTCCGGCTGCGTCTTGATCTGCTGTGCCCGCTCCCACAGCGTGCTTGCCAGTGTGCCGGTGCAGGAACACAATCGCGCCCGCGCGGATACGGTATCTGCGCGTAACAATTCCTTCGATGGATCAAAGGCACGTATGTTGAAGAAAGCAGTTTTGCTGGGATTTTTGGCCCTGAGCGGTATGTCCCACGCCGCAGACGCGGATTTCACCCTGGTCAACCGCACCGGGTATGCGATCAATGAGGTCTTTATTTCGCCCACGAAAAAAGACAACTGGGGCAAAGACCGCCTGGGCAGCAACCAGTTGCTCAACGGCCAGGCCCGCAAGTTCAAGTTTGGTGATACCAAAAACTGTGTTCAGGACATCCAGGTGGTGTTCGCTGACGATGATTCCGAAGTCGAATGGGAAGGCTTCAATCTGTGCGAGCTGAACAAAATCACCCTGCGCTACAACCGCAAGACGCGTGAAGTGTCTGCCGATTCCGAATAAGCCTCCGCCTTTTTCCTACTGCGATAGAAAGCCATGAAAGCCACGCCTGCCCGTTTGCGCACCGACAGCGCCTGTTTTGAAGCCGACTTCCAGGCACGTCTGCATTGGTCGGCCGACCAGGACGCAGCCATCGAGCAGCGCGTGGCCGACATCCTGGCCGATGTGCGAAAGCAGGGCGATGCTGCTGTGCTGGACTACACCGCCCGTTTTGATAACTTGCAGGTGCCCACCCTGCAAGCCCTGGAGTTGACGCAGGCCGAGCTGAAAGCCGCTTTTGACGCTATCCCCTCTGCCCAGCGCGAGGCACTGCAAGCTGCGGCTGCGCGGGTGCGCAGCTACCACGAGGCACAGAAAAAAGCCTGCGGCGAGAGCTGGAGCTACCGTGACGAAGACGGCAGTCTGCTGGGCCAGAAGGTGACGCCACTCGACCGCGTGGGCATCTATGTACCCGGCGGCAAGGCCGCTTACCCCAGCAGCGTGCTGATGAATGCCATCCCCGCACACGTGGCCGGGGTGCCCGAGATCATCATGGTGGTGCCCATACCACGCGGCGAGAAGAACCTGCTGGTGCTGGCCGCCGCCTATGTGGCGGGTGTGACGCGCGCCTTCACCATCGGCGGCGCACAGGCCGTGGCCGCGCTGGCCTATGGCACGCAGACGGTGCCGAAGGTGGACAAAATCACCGGCCCTGGCAACGCTTATGTGGCCAGCGCCAAAAAGCATGTGTTTGGCACCGTGGGCATCGACATGATTGCCGGCCCGAGCGAGATTCTGGTGCTGGCCGACGGCACCACGCCCCCCGACTGGGTGGCCATGGATTTGTTCAGCCAGGCCGAGCACGACGAGCTGGCGCAGTCCATCCTCCTGTGCCCCGACGCCGCCTACATCGATGCCGTGCAGGCCGCCATCGACCGCCTGCTGCCCACCATGCCGCGCGCCGAGATCATCGCCAAGAGCCTCACGGGCCGGGGCGCGCTGATCCACACGCGCAGCATGGAAGAGGCCTGTGCCATCAGCAACCGCATCGCTCCCGAGCACCTGGAAGTGTCCAGCCACGAGCCGCACCGCTGGGAGCCGCTGCTGCGCCATGCGGGCGCCATTTTTCTGGGTGCCTACACCAGCGAATCCCTGGGGGATTACTGCGCGGGCCCCAACCACGTGCTGCCCACCAGCGGCACGGCGCGTTTTTCTTCGCCACTGGGCGTGTACGACTTCCAGAAGCGCAGCAGCATCATCGAAGTGAGCGCGCAGGGCGCGCAGAAACTCGGCCCCATCGCCGCCACCCTGGCCTACGGCGAGGGCTTGCAAGCCCACGCACAGGCCGCTGAAATGCGCTTGAAAGACCGTTGACATGACCGCACCGCTGAACCCTCTGAACCGCATCCGCCCCGACGTGCGCGCCATGCACGCCTACACCGTGCAAAGCGCCGACGGCCTGCTGAAGATGGATGCCATGGAAAACCCCTTCGGCCTGCCGCCGCATTTGCAGGCTGCGCTGGGCCAGCGCCTGGGTGCCCTGGAGCTGAACCGCTACCCCGGCACCCGCAACGACGATTTGCGCGCCGCGCTGGCGCAGTACGTTGGCCTGCCCGAAGGCTGCGCGCTCATCCTGGGCAACGGCTCTGACGAGCTGATCAGCCTGGTGTCGCTGGCCTGCGCGCTGCCGCCCGGTGCCGATGGCCAGCGCCCGGTGGTGCTGGCGCCGGTGCCCGGCTTTGTCATGTACGCCATGAGCGCACAGTTGCAGGGGCTGGATTTTGTCGGCGTGCCGCTCACCCCCGACTTTGCGCTGGATGAGGCCGCCATGCTGGCCGCCATCGCCCAGCACCGCCCAGCCATCACCTACATCGCTTACCCCAATAACCCCACGGCCACGCTGTGGGATGCGGCGGTGGTGCAGCGCATCGTGGATGCCGTGGCGGCAGTGGGTGGCATCGCCGTCATAGACGAGGCCTACCAGCCCTTTGCCAGCCGCACCTGGCTGGACGCCATGCGCGCTGAGCCTGCGCGCAACAGCCATGTGCTGCTCATGCGCACGCTCTCCAAGTTCGGCCTGGCCGGGGTGCGCCTGGGTTATCTCATCGGCCCGGCTGCGCTGGTGGGCGAGATCGACAAGGTGCGCCCACCCTACAACGTGAGCGTGCTCAACTGCGAGGCCGCTCTGTTTGCCCTGGAGCATGCCGACGTGTTTGCCGCCCAGGCCGCCGAGCTGCGCGTCCAGCGCACGCGCCTGATTGCCGCCCTGCGCGCCATGCCCGGCGTGGAGCACGTCTGGGACAGCGAGGCCAACATGGTGCTGGTGCGCGTGCCCGACGCCGCCCGCACCTTCGCTGGCATGCGCGAGCGCAAGGTTCTCGTCAAGAACGTTTCTACAATGCACCCCTTGCTGGCCCGCTGCCTGCGCCTGACCGTAGGCAGTGACTCCGAGAATGCGCGCATGCTGGACGCGCTCCAGGCTTCGATATGACCTCTTCTGCCCTGATCCCCTCCACCTCCACCGACCGCATCGCTGAAGTCAGCCGCAATACCGCCGAGACGCGCATCACTGTGCGCATCAATCTCGACGGCACGGGCCAGTCCAGCCTGCACACGGGCATTGGTTTTTTTGACCACATGCTGGAGCAAATCGCCCGCCACGGCCTGATTGACCTCGAAGTACACGCTGATGGCGACCTGCACATCGACGGCCACCACACTGTGGAGGACGTGGGCATCACCTTCGGCCAGGCCGTGGCCCGCGCCGTGGGCGACAAAAAGGGCCTGCGCCGCTACGGCCACGCCTATGTGCCGCTGGACGAGGCGCTGACGCGCGTGGTGATCGATCTCTCGGGCCGCCCCGGCCTGGTGCAGAACATCCCGTTCACCAGCGGCATGATTGGCGCCTTCGACACGCAGCTGACGCATGAGTTCTTTCAGGGCTTTGTCAACCACGCGGGCGCCACGCTGCACATTGACAACCTGCGCGGCGTCAACGCCCACCACCAGTGCGAAACCGCGTTCAAGGCCTTTGCCCGCGCCCTGCGCTTTGCCGTGGAGCGTGATGCGCGCGCGGCGGGCACCATTCCCTCGACCAAGGGCTTGCTCTAATTTCAAGCCAAATCGGCCTCAAACGCTTGCCAGGCAAGCGCAACCAGCTATGAATACAGAAGCAAAAATCGTCGCGGTCGTGGACTACGGCATGGGCAATCTGCGCTCGGTGGCACAGGCCGTGATGGCGGCTGCCCAGGGCTCGGGCTGGACGGTGCGCGTCACCGCCCAGCCTGACGAAGTGCGCGCGGCCCACCGCATCGTGCTGCCCGGTCAGGGCGCCATGCCCGACTGCATGCACGAGTTGCAGGCCTCGGGGTTGCGCGAGTCGGTGCTGGAAGTCGCTGCCAGCAAACCATTGTTTGGCGTCTGCGTGGGCATGCAAATGCTGCTCGACCACAGCGCCGAGGGCGATACCCCCGGCCTGGGCCTGATCCCAGGTGAGGTGCTCAAATTCGACCTCGCTGGCAAGCTGCAAAGCGACGGCAGCCGCTACAAGGTGCCGCAAATGGGCTGGAACACCGTGCGCCAGGTGGCACACGGCGGCGCCGTGCACCCGGTCTGGGCCGGGGTGCCGGACAACAGCTATTTCTACTTCGTCCACAGCTTCTACGCCCGGCCACAGGACGCGCGCCACTGCGCGGGCGAGGCCGATTACGGTGGCCCGTTTGCCGCTGCCATCGCCCGTGACAATATTTTTGCCACCCAATTCCACCCGGAAAAAAGTGCGGACCAGGGCCTGGCGCTGTACCGTAACTTTTTGCACTGGAACCCCTGAGCGCTTGCCTTTGTGCCGCTCTGCCGTTACAAAGCCGATTCATCCTGTTCGGGCCCAACCTGTGAAGGCCCTTTTCTCTCCCGTAAATCCACCATGCTGCTCATTCCCGCCATCGACCTCAAGGACGGCCACTGCGTTCGCCTCAAGCAAGGCGATATGGACCAATCGACCAC
>NZ_JAQUAL010000018.1:0-9339 GCF_028687295.1 Simplicispira sp. | reverse complement strand
GGCTTGGGCAGCATGCAAGACATCGAACGGCTCTGCGCCGTCGAGAGCGAGGGTGTGGAAGGTGTGATTTGCGGCCGGGCCATCTACTCGGGCGATCTGGACTTTGCCGCCGCCCAAGCGCGCGCCGACGCCCTGGCGGCCTGATAGCCGCCGGCAAAGCACACCCCGGTGGCCTGCTTCCCGCCCTTGGTGCGCCACGATGGAGGCGCCGTCAGGGCGCGTATTTGATCCACGGGTCGTTGCCCGACTTCAGAAAGTATTGGCCCGCGTCGTTGCGCAACGTGACCACGTCCGCGTTTTCGGAAATGAAGCGCGTGCCGGGGAGTTTGGCGATGCGTTCGGCCAGGGTTTGCAGGGGCTGGGGCGCAAAAGGGTTGTCGGTGAACCAGTCGTTCAGCAGGGCAAACAGATCCAGGTAGCTCATGGGCTGGCTGACCACCAGCGGCGCGGTGGGCGTGTTGTTGGCCGGTGTGCCGACAGGGGCGGCTGGCAGCGGCAGGCCAATCAGCTTGACGGCGGTGGGTACCACCGTGATGCGCGGGCTGGGGATTTCACGCATCCCTGAAATTTGCATTTTGTCGCCGCGCAAAGCGGCGCCATGCTCGGGCACCAGAATCAGTGCCACGGGGCGTTTGCTCTTTTCCAGATCATTGATGAAGCGGTCGAAGTCGGCCAGCAGCTGTACCAGGCGCGGCTTGTAGGTGTCCAGGCTGCTGCGCGAGGTGATGCCGGGAACCCGGTTGCCATCGTGCAGCGATACGGTGTTGTAGTACAGCGCGGTGGGCGATCGGCCTTGCGCAGTGTGTTTTTTCCACCACTGCGACAGCAGAGCGTAATCGTTGTAGATGGGCGAGCCATCAAAGTTTTGCATGTGGACTGGCGCACTCTGGTTGGGCAGCAGCTTGCCCTGGAGGCCCCCTTTTTGTTCGAGCATGGTGGCAAAATTTTCATACACACCGTCATGGTTCAGCAGAGCGCCAGTTTGGTAGCCTATTTTTTCCAGGCTGGGAAATACATAGCAGGCCGGGTCTTCGCCTTCGTAGATTTGCTGGTGGCGCTGTTGGCCGCAGGTGCCATGCAGCACGCGCAGCGAGGCCGGGCCGCTGTAGCTGGCAGCGCTGTTGAAATCGGTGAACACCACGTCAAAGCGCTGTAGCAGCGGGTGGTCGCGCATTCCGACAAACTCCATGTCGTCCCATGACAGCGAGCACACATGCAGCAAGATGATGTCAAACGGCGGTGGAGTGGTACTGGCGCTGAACTGTATGCGCCGCTGGCTTTGCTCGGCATAAAAGGCCCGCACCAGCTCGTCGGGGGTGCCGGGCTGCTGGGTGGCTGCGCTGGCGTTGGCATCGCCCAGACCTGCCACGCTGGTGTGGGGGTCGGCTGCATCGGTTTGCAGGAACTGCACCATGGGCACGCTCAAAATACCTGCCAGCGCCAGCGTGGCAAAACGGATGCGCCGCGCCAGGAGGCTGTAGCTGCCGATGATGACCACCAGGCCCATCGCCAGTGTGGGGCTGAAGACACGCTGTAGCAACTCCAGCCAGTAGTCGGCACTGAAGCCGAGCAATGCCTTGGCCTGCGAGAGCACGCGCCCTGGCGGGGGCAAATAGGAGTCGCTGTAGAGCAGCGCCAGTGCTGCGGGCCAGGCCAGGACGCTGCGCCACCGACGCCAACGGCCCTGTGGCATGGGCCATGCCAAAGCGGTGCCCAAGGCCAGGTTCAGTACCCAATCAAAGCCCGTGTAGCCGCGATAAAACAGGCCAGTCTTGAGCAAAAAGTAAAGATTCCAGTAGTGCATGGAATCTCGGTTCAGAGCGTGCGTGAACGTGGCATGAGGCGTGTGAGAAAGCTGCGCGCATCGGTGGCCAAGGTGTGCCCGAAGGTGCGGTAGCCGCGTACGCCCAGTTCGGCAATTTCTTGCAGGCCTTGCAGTGGGCGGTCGGTGTCATGGCTTTCGTTCCAGTCACGCCACACGTCCTTGCGGGCAAAGGTGCATTGCACCAGGTCGATTTGCTGCTGGGTATCCAGCGGGTCAAACTCCAGACCGACTTCACCGCTGTGGCGTTGCAGTGCTACGGTGGCAGGAAAGACGCATTCCGTCTGGCCACGCCATAAACCGAGATGGACTTTTTGTCCTGCAACCAGGGGCGTACCGGCGGCCATGTGCAGGCCCACACCGGTCATCGAGAAATCCACGCACTGGGCGTGCAGCACCAGGCCGTCATCCAGAAACAAAGTGGCGGGCATGCGGGTGTTGACCCGATGCATGCGCCGCACCTGGCGCGACTCGGCTGCCACGCCCAAGGCAGCGCCCAGAATCAGGATGCTGTAGGCCGTCCACAGCAGGTTGAGCAGCACGGTGGCGGTTTCGTGGGTATTCCAGAAGAACAAGCGCCCCAAACCCACGCCAAAAGCCAGGAAGTTCAGCAACACCAGGATGGTGTAGGGGCGTGAAATACCCCAGTCAAAGTACGGCTGCGCCACCAAACCGCCTTTGGCCGTGACGTTGAACGTGCCAATGCGCGGGTTGATCAGTGCCACCGTGGTAGGCCAGGCCACGTACCAGGCCAGCACGGTTTCATACACCTCGGCCCAGAAGCTGTGGCGGTATTCGCCTTGTACGTGGGCGTTGGCAATGTTGGACTGCAAGACGTAGGGAAACACATACAAGGCAATCAGGATGGCGCTGGCATTGATGATGTGCCACTCGAAAAACAGAAACGCCATCGGCGCCGTCAAGAACACCAGGCGCGGTAGTCCGAAGAAAAAGTGCAGCATGGCGTTGCTGTAGCAAATGCGCTGCCACAGCGTCAGCCCCTTGCCCAGAAAGGGGTTGTCGGTACGGAAAATCTGCGCCATGCCGCGCGCCCAGCGAATGCGCTGGCCCACATGGGCCGACAGGCTTTCGGTTGCCAGGCCAGCGGCCAAGGTGCGGTTCATGTAGGCCGTGGTGTAGCCCCGGCGGTGCAGCTTGAGGGCGGTGTGCGCGTCTTCGGTCACGGTTTCGACGGCAATGCCGCCCACTTCCATCAAAGGCCCGCGCCGGATCACGGCACAGGAGCCGCAAAAGAAGGTGGCGTTCCAGAAGTCGTTGCCGTCCTGGATCAGGCCGTAAAAAAGTGCCCCTTCGTTGGGCACGCGCCGGAAGGTGCCCAGGTTGCGCTCGAACGGGTCGGGCGAGAAAAAATGGTGCGGCGTTTGCAGCATGGCGCACTTCGGGTCGTGCTGGAACCAGCCTACGGCGCTGGTCAGAAAAGACTCGGTGGGGATGTGGTCGCAGTCAAAAATGGCGATCAGTTCGCCGTGGGTGATTTCCAGAGCGTGGTTCAGATTGCCTGCTTTGGCATGCCGGTTGTTGGTGCGGGTGATGTGCCGCACGCCCACCGACTCGGCAAACTCCCGAAACTCCTCGCGTTTGCCATCGTCCAGAATGAATACATTGAGTTTGTCGGCGGGCCAGTCGAGTGCCAGCGCTGCCAGCACGGTGGCGCGCACCACGCTCAGGGGTTCGTTGTAGGTGGGAATGAACACATCCACGCTGGGCCATTCTTGTGGCGTGCCGACCAGTGGTGCCGTGGGGCGCTGTAGCGGCCAGGCCGTCTGGATAAAACCAAACACCACCACCAGCCAGGTGTAGGCCTCGGCCAGCAGCAGGCCGTAGCCCAGGAGGTACTCCATGGGCGATTCAAATTCCAGCGAGGACGTCAGGCGCCACCAGGCATACCGGCCCATGGCCAGCAGGCTCAGGGTGGCCAGCATGAGCGTGGGGTACTGCCCCGGCAGGCGCCGCAGCACCATGGCCAGTGCCCACGCCAGCACCATGAACAAGGTCTGGCCAAACCACGTGAAGGGCGTGGTCATGACCAGGATCGCCGCCAAAGTGCCCAGTCCCAGAGCGATCCACCGGGCGCCGGGCAAGGCCAGCACGGGCCCCAGATAGCGATCGGCCAAGCGCCCTGACGCGGTAACGTTGATGTGCGGTGCCAGCTTGTCCAGCCAGCGCATGGCCAAACGCACGGGCCAGGCGGCGGCATACAGCAACCTGGTCGTCAGCTTGATGGAGCTGGTCAGCAGCCACGCTACCGCACCCAGCAGGCGGTAGGTGCCGGAGGCCAGACTGGCCCAAATACTGTCGCCCGGCACGGCTGGACGCACCAACAGGCGCCACAGCCACAGTCGCAGGGGCGCATCGCTGGGTACTTCCAGCAAGTGGGCCCACCAGGCTTGCAGGCGGCGCAGGAAACTGGTGGGGGTGGTTGGCAAGGGCGCTGGTGTCATGCGGGTTGCACCAGTGGGGTGTGGGCTGTGGCCTGCGGGGCTGTCGGCAGGTGGTTCATCAGCCACTGGCTGATGCCTTGCAAGTCGTGCGAGGACTGGGCTTGCGGTGCCCAGGCACACACATTGGCAGCCTGCCCGCAGGCCTGGGCGATGTTTTCATCTTCGTGTACGGAGTAGGGCAGCAGCACGTCGCCCCATTGCGCGCGCAGCGTTTGCAGCGCCGTGCGTTGGGAGGGGCGGCGCGGGTCGATGCGATTGATGGCAATGGCGTATGGCACACCGGCCGGTGCTTGCGCCAGAGCCTGCTCCACCAGCGCTTGCGCATGGCAAGCGCGATCCGATGCTTCCAGCACGATCAACACCACACTGGCCACTGCCATGGCCTGACAGGACAGTGGCGCAGGCCAGGTAGGTGTATCCAAAAAGATAGCGCTATCCGCAGGTACATCAAGGTCTTGAAGCCGATTTTGCAACCAATCTGGACTCAGTGCCCATGCGTGCTGCAAAGCGGCCAGTTCCGGCAGGCTGACCGCCCCAAAGGGCAGCCAGCCCACCGTGTCCGAGTTGCTCAGGGCAGCGCCGCCCCACCACTGCCCTTGTGCGGCCAGTGTGGCCCAGCCTGTTTGGTTGCTTTCTGGTGCGCCCAAATGCCGCCCCAGCGTGTTCTGCCTGCACAAGTCAATCGCCAGGCAGGGCCTGCCTTGCATCGCCACCAAGGTGGCCAGATGCGCTGTCAGGGTGGTGCGCCCGGCGCCACCCAGTGGCGAGACGATGGCAATCGGGGCGGCTGTAGTGGCCATCATGGGCTGTGCTCCGGCGGTACTGGGCGCTGTGCGGCGGACGCATAGGGCACGATGCAGCGCAAGGCACGCGTACGTTGGTGCCTGCGTTGCAGCCAGGCGATGCATGCCCAGGCCAACGCGGCGCCCACAGTGACAGAAACGAACAAGAGGAAGAAATTCATAACGGGTGTTGGCTGCTCAAGGCGCAGCAAGATCGCGGCGGCGTTGGGCTATGGGCTTGGCGTAGATGCTGGGCCGTTTTGCGGGCGATGCGGTGGGTGTGGGCGCCTGCGTAGAGTCGAGGCTGGAGGGCACGGCTGGCGGCAGCGCGGGCACGGTGGCCATGGATGTTGGGTTGGCAGTGGCCGGTACCGTCGGTGTGGCCAAGCCAGCAGGCGATGTTGGCACCAGTGGTGCGAGCAGGCTGCTGTAGTCGGGCAGGCCCTGGCGTGCGGCGTGGTCTAGCCCCTTGAGCATTTGCAGCATGCCTGTGTGCGAGCAGTCGGTGCTTTGGGCCGTAAAAAGCTGTGCCACGGGCACGTCAAACAGGCGCTCCAGGGCCGATTCAATATCGGGCTCGCGGCAGGCAAACAAAAACACATACACCGCGCTGTGGCTGGCAGTGACCAGGTCGCCATCGCGCGTCATCTTGCACGCGCGCAAAGCGGTGATGTGGGCAATTTGGGGGGCGATGTCCAAACGCACCATGCTGTGGCCCAGGCCAATGCTGTGCGTGCGCTCCAGCATGCCCTGCACCAGACGGCAAAACTCGGGCGCTGGTTGGTAGCCGCGTGCCAGCGCTGGCATGAAGGCGTTCAATGCCTGCGCGTAATCGGGATTGACGGGGCGGTGGTAGCTTTGGCTGCGGATGTCTTGCAGCAATTGCAGCAAACGGGAAAAACCCAGTTCACGGTAAAAAACCGCGTTGGCGCCCAGCTGCAGCAGGGCTTGTTCGTTGTGCGCGCGCAGTTTGCCGGTGCTCTCGCGCACCACGATTTTCAGGGTGGGCGGGCGCGTCAAGCGCAAGTGGTGTACCAGGCGCGCACGCTCTTCAAACCCGTCGCTGTTGCCCGCGTCGATCAGTACGGTGGCACCAATGCTATGGGCAGCGGCCGTTGCCACGCCGTCCAGCGCGTCCACGATCTGCCAGTGCGGTGGCACGCCGTGCTGCTGGGCTACCGCAGCACGGGTGGCGATCACTGCGCGCTGGTCTGGCGCCTCCACCAAGACCTGGCCTTGGCCCTGGGTGCGGCTGCCGTCGTAGCGCAGCTGCTGCGTCTGTGCGTCCAGCGTGAGGCCAAAACCCGTTTGGAAGACGGCGCCGCTGTCGCTGTTCCAACGCTCAAAGTGCAAAGTGCTGTGGTCTGCACCGGTACACAGGGTGGCGATGTGCATGGTCATGCCGCACAGTTCGCGCAGCATGGGCAGTACATCGGTCGGTGGTGCCATGGTGGGCGGGCAAAAACCCAAGACAACTGGCTGCTGGCGCTCCAGGCAGCGCAGGCGCAGTTGTTCGCCCACGCGCACCAAGGCCTGCATATCCAGCCCCGTGAACAGGGGCTGGGCATCCATGACGTACACCGCATGCTCAGGTCGCAGGCCAACGCTTTGCAGTTCGGTCCACAGGGGGCGCAGCCCTTGAGTGCGCAATACAGACGGCAGGTTTGGCGCCATCGTCCAGATGACCAGCTGCCCTTGTGCATGGGCAGTGTGCAGTGCGGGGTAGGACAGCAGGCGGTCAATCCATTCCGGGTCGTGTGCCAGCAAAAATACGCTGCCAGCCGACACCGCATCGGTCAGCAGAGCGGGCAGCCACAGTTCTGCACTGGGCATGTCGCGCGCTACCAGCGCTACGGGGGCGCCGTGCGGCAGCCGCCCCATGCCATCGGGCAAGGCGCCGACACCCAGCCCCATGGGCAGGGCCGTGCTTGGCTGGTGTGCAGAGGTGCGTCGCCATGGGCGGGCGAGCGTGCGCAGCACACCCCCCCAATTCAGTGGAGGCTTGGATGGGCGGGAAGACCGCAGCATGGAAGACGCAGACATCTCAGAAACTGGAATAGGTTTGCACGGGGCGCGGGCGGTTTTCTGGCGGTACCAGGACGGGGTGAAAGCGGTAGCGGGCGTAAAACAGCAGGCTGGTGGGTGCGTAGTAGGCAGAGCGGTCGAGGTCGAGTTGCGCGCCCAGAGTCAGTTGCTGTGACAGGTCGTATTCGATGGCCGCGCGAAAAGACCGCCCCAGGCCGGTGCTGCGCCCTCCCAGGTAAACAGGCTGGCCCCCCAGGTCGCTGGCCTGGGCTTGCAATGCCGGGTTGGTCGGGAAAAAGTTGGAGTCCCTGCTGGAGCTGCGCGAGGCCGATACGGCGCCGCGCACCAGCCAGGTCAAGGCGCCATTGCGGCCACTCCACTCCAGCGGCAGCGCCAGCGACAGGTAGTTGCGTGGGCTGTAGTAGCCGCCATGCCCCCAACTGAACTCCGACAGATCGTGGCCGTAACGCCAGGCCGACACCGCCAGTGACAAGTTGACGGTGCTGTGGCTGGACTGCCAGACATCGCGGTCTGCCGCCCAGCGCAGTTGCAGGCGCGTATTGCGGCGCACATTTTTGCCGGTGAGCAGGGCGTAGCTGGCACTCAACGAGGTGCTGTACGGGCCGATGTCGGTGGACACCCGGGTGGATAGGCCTGTAGCAACGACGCCTCCCCACACCGCTCCGGTGATGGGGTCGTGCGCGCCAGCGTAGGTCATCAGGTTGCCGGTGAGAGGGCGGCGCGATACGCCAAACCGGTAGTTGAAGCCGTCGGTGCTGTCGCTGTGCGACACGCCGCCCACCAGGTTGGTGACTGGAAAGCCGATGCCCGTCGCCCCAATGTCCCACTCCAGGTTGTCGCCCACAAAACCAAAACCGACGTTGGTGCCGGTGCTGCGCTGGCGCGTCCCGCCCAGGCGGTAGTCGCCCTCGGGCCATGCCGCGACCTGGCCATAGTTGCGTGCACTGTCCCTTTGCAGCGGCAGCTCACCTGCGTCCAACTGGACTTGGTCGACGTGCAGCACATAGTGTCCGTCGTAGCCCCGGGGCATCCAGGCCACCATCGGGCGTTCCCAGCCGTGCAGGCTGGAGATGCCCTCGGTGGCATTTTTTTCCAGTGTTTGTTGCCCGCCTTCGATCCAGACCTGCCGACGCGCTTCAATGGTGCGTACTTCGGTGGCAATCTTGTCCAGGGCTTCATGGCCGGTGTGGGCCGTGGCGTGGATGGGCGCAGAGGCGTTCAGGGTGTATGTCAGCGCCAGCGGCATGCCCGGTAGTGCGTCAGTCTGGCCAGATGTGTTCGGGGTGGCAGCGGGTGTGCTGGCGGGCAAGGGCCATTGCAGGCTGTAGGTCAAGGCCAGTGGCTTGCCCTGCGGTGTATCGGCGGTATCGGGTGTGCCGGGCGTGTTGGTGGTGCCCGTCAGTGCCATGCCGGCGCTGTGCGCTTCCCGTGCCCACGCGCGTTGAAACAGCCCAATGGCCTGTGCGTACTGGCGTCCGGCGCGCTCCAGCCGCGCGGCGTGCAGCAGTACATCGGTATCAGCGGGGGCCGATTGCAGTAGCTGTAGCGACAAAGCCCGTGCCTCTGCCATGTCGCCAGCGCGCTGCCACAGGCGCAGCAGTGCCAGCTGCTGGTTGGTATCGGTGGGGGGCAGGTGCTGCGCCAGCCAGCGCGCTTGTTCCATAGCTTCTTCACTGCGTCCCTGGCGCGACAGGGCGTCGCCCAGCGCCATGCGCAGCGCTGCGTCGTCCGGCAACTCGGCTACCAGTGCTTGCAGAACGGTGGTGGCGTCGGCGTATTCACCGGCGGCGGCCAGCAGCTGTGCCTGCACCCGGCGGCGCTGCTGCTGGGTGGGGGCTGCATGGCTGCGTGTGTGGATGTCTGGCAGCGGGGCGTGTGCCAGTTCGAGCGCTTGACCTGGTTGGCCAGCGGCGCGCTGGCGCTCAATCTGGCGCTCTTGGTGGTTGCCGTACAAGGCCAACAGCTGCGCCTCTTGTGCGCTACTCCATTGCAAATGCGCCAGCAAAAGGGGCAGGCGCTGTGCCACAGCGGCATCGTTTTGTGCACGGTGCAGCAAGGCGGTGTGGTCGAGTTGCACTGGCACAGGCAACGGGCCAGCGCGCTCTTGCAGCCGGTCAAATACCGCCACGCCCGAGTGGGGTTGGCCGCGCTTGAACCAGGCATTGGCCACGGCATACAGCAAGTCGGCATCGTTTTTGGCCAGTGCCTCGGCGCGCTCCAGCAGGCT
>NZ_JAQUAL010000158.1:0-7705 GCF_028687295.1 Simplicispira sp. | reverse complement strand
GGCTGTACAACTGGCAATCGGCGGTGGACAGCAATGCGGTAGAGGTGCATATCCACCATTTGCGGCGCAAGCTGGGCAGCCATTGCATTCAAACCATGCGGGGGGTCGGTTACTTCATTCCCCGGGATGATGCGTGATGGTTGCCCAAGTGCCTGCGGGCAGTCAATCGCTCACACGCCGTCTGTTGCTCTGGAGCCTGGGGGCTTTGGTGCTGGTCTGGGGCTGTTTTGTCGGGCTGGCTTATCGCACCGGGGTGCATGAGGCCGATGAATTGACGGATGGGCAACTTGCAAGTGCCGCAGCCTTGTTGCTGAATCTGGGCATACATACCCGGACACAGTCCGTCCCGGAAGGCGCTGGTGTTGCACTGCCGTGGGCCAAAAGCCATGACTACCAGCACGCTTTGAGCGTGGTGCAGTGGGATGCACAGCAACGGGTGATTTTGCGCATGGGCGACGCCCCATTGCCTGCGTTCCATGTGGCCGAAGGCTACGCCGATCTGTACCTGGGGCCGGATGCACAACCGTGGCGCAGCTTCTCCAAATGGGATGTAGCGCATGGACACAAAGTCATGGTGCTGCTGAGTCTGCAAGAGCGTGACCAGCTGGCCCATGACATTGCCGGACAAATGATAGAGCCCGGGATGTGGCTTTTGCCCGTGGTTTTTTTGGCCTTGGGTTTGGCCATTGCCCGGGGGCTGCGACCCTTGCATGAACTCTCGCAAGAAGTCGAGCAACTGGATGTGCAGGGTGCGCAGCGCCTGGAGCGCCAGCACCCCTGGCGGGAGTTTGATGCGGTGGTACGGTCTGTAAACACCTTGTTGGCACGCCAGCAAGAGGCGCTGGCAAGGGAGCGCGAGTTGGCCAACGAGGTCGCCCACGAACTGCGCACACCGCTCGCGTCCATGGTCTTGCAGGCACAGGCTTTAGGCGGCAGTGGCCTGCTTTCTGCCGATCAGGTGGCGGCATTGGCACGCATACGCACCGACGCACTGCGCGCTGGCCATGTGCTGGATCAATTGCTGGCGCTGGCGCGCACCAGCCGCGGCCAATGGCATGGGGCTGCCAGTCCGGTGGACGTGGCGCAGCTGGTGCGTACCGTGGTGGCCGATTACGCACAGGCCGCTTGGGAAAAAAAGGACACCTTGTCAGTGGACGGGCCCGCCACGCTCATGCTGTCCGGGCACCCTGTGCTGTTGGAGATGGGGCTGCGCAACCTGATTGAAAATGCCCTGCGGCACACCCCTTGCGGCACCTGTATTGAAGTGCAGTGCGGTGGGGCGGTGGACGTGACCACGCCGTCTTCTACAGCCCCCGGCGGACCTTGGCTGCAAGTCTGTGATGATGGCGCTCGCGCTCTGGGCCCTGCGGCGTCAACACCTGCGTCACCTGCCGACAGTCTGCGCCTGGGCCACGAAATTGTGGCCCGGGTGGCGCAGGTGCATGGAGGACGATTTATGCCAGTGCCCGCAGCAGCCCCGTTTACCACCTGCTACCGGCTGGATTTTCCGGTATCGGCACTGGCGCAGGCCCGCTAAAATCAGCAGTTACCAAGCGGTTACAGCCGCTGCGCCCGGCCCTTGCGGCCCCTCTTTTCTTCTCCGAACGGACTACGACCATGCCCCTCGTCTCGATGCGCGAACTGCTCGACCATGCTGCTGAAAACCGCTACGGCATCCCCGCTTTCAACGTCAACAACCTGGAGCAAGTGCAGGCCGTGATGGCCGCTGCCGATGAAGTGGGAGCGCCGGTCATTTTGCAAGCCAGCGCTGGTGCGCGCAAATACGCGGGCGAAGCCTTCATCAAGCACCTCATCCAGGCTGCTGCCGAGATGTACCCACACATTCCGCTGGTCATGCACCAAGACCACGGCACCTCGCCCGCCATTTGCCAGGGCGCGCTGGACCTGGGCTTTGGCTCGGTGATGATGGATGGCTCACTGCGCGAAGACGGCAAAACCCCGGCCTCGTTCGACTACAACGTCGAAGTGACACGCAAGGTGGTGGAAATGGCACACAAAATCGGTGCAACCGTCGAGGGCGAACTGGGCTGCCTGGGTTCGCTGGAAACGGGTGAAGCCGGTGAGGAAGACGGCGTGGGCGCGGCGGGCAAGCTTGACCACAGCCAGATGCTGACCGACCCCGAAGAGGCCGCCGCTTTCGTCAAGGCCACGCAGCTTGACGCCTTGGCCATTGCCATCGGCACCAGCCACGGCGCCTACAAGTTCACGCGCAAGCCCACGGGCGACATTCTGGCCATCAGCCGCGTACAGGCTATCAACGCCCGCATCCCCAACACCCATTTGGTGATGCACGGTTCCTCGTCCGTACCGCAAGAGCTGCTGGCCATCATCAACCAGTACGGCGGCAAGATGAAAGAGACGTATGGCGTGCCGGTCGAAGAGATCCAGAAGGCCATCCAGTTTGGCGTGCGCAAGATCAACATCGACACCGATATCCGCTTGGCCATGACTGGCGCGGTGCGCAAGTTCCTGGCCGAGAACCCCGACAAATTTGACGCCCGCGAATGGCTCAAACCCGCTCGCGAAGCGGCCAAGGCCATTTGCAAGCAGCGCTACATCGAGTTCGGCTGCGAAGGCCAGGGCGCCAAAATCAAGGGCCACAACCTGCAAGTGATGGCTTCCCGCTACGTTGCGGGCGAGCTGGCCCAGGTCGTTAACTGACCTGATACACCGCACTGTGGGCGTGGCGTTCGCCCCAGTGACGGCAGGGGGAGCCCTCGCCTAGAGAGCTGCCCCTGTACCAAGGCAAACCGCCAGTCGCAAAAGTTTCTTCATGTAAGCTTGTGGTCAGTGAATGCAGCCCACCGACACAACGAGGAGACAGACGCATGCTGATTGGCATACCTGCCGAGACCATGGCCGGAGAGACCCGGGTCGCCGCGACCCCTGAGACGGTCAAAAAACTCAAAGCCCAGGGACACACCGTACGCATCCAGGCGCATGCCGGTGTCGCTGCCAGCATGCCTGATGCAGCCTACGAAGCTGTCGGCGCAGACATCACCGATGCCGCAGCCGCTTGGGGCTGCGACATGGTGCTCAAGGTGCGCGCGCCCCAAGAGTCCGAGATGGCGCTGCTGCGTCCGGGCACCGTGGTGGTGGGCATGCTCAACCCCTTTGACAGTGCCGGCTTGCAGCGCATGGCGCAGGCGGGCCTGACGGCCTTTGCCCTGGAGGCCGCGCCGCGCACCTCGCGTGCGCAAAGCATGGACGTGCTGTCCTCGCAGGCCAACATCGCCGGTTACAAGGCGGTGATGATCGCCGCCGACAAGTACCAGCGCATTTTCCCGATGCTGATGACCGCTGCGGGCACCGTCAAAGCCGCCCGCGTGGTGATTTTGGGCGTCGGCGTGGCGGGCTTGCAGGCCATTGCCACCGCCAAACGGCTGGGCGCGGTGATCGAGGCGTCTGACGTGCGCCCCAGTGTGAAAGAGCAAGTGGAGTCGCTGGGTGCCAAGTTCATCGACGTGCCCTACGAAACCCAGGAAGAAAAAGAAGCCGCCGAAGGCGTAGGGGGCTATGCCCGCCCCATGCCGCAAAGCTGGCTCGATCGCCAGAAGGCCGAAGTGGCCAAGCGCGTAGCCGCTGCCGATATTGTTATCACCACCGCCTTGATTCCCGGGCGCGCCGCACCCGTGCTGGTGACCGAGGACATGGTCAAGGCCATGAAGCCGGGCTCCGTCATCGTGGATCTGGCGGCAGCGCAGGGCGGCAATTGCCCCCTGACCGAAGCCAATGCCGTGGTCGTCAAGCACGGCGTGACGCTGGTGGGCGAGACCAACCTCCCCGCCTTGGTGGCGGCGGACGCCTCGGCCCTGTATGCGCGCAACGTGCTGGACTTTCTCAAGCTGGTGCTGACCAAGGAGGCCACCTTGCAAATAGACCTGCAAGATGACATCGTGGCCGCCTGTCTGGTGGCCCATGAAGGCGTGGTGAGGCGGTCATGAGCGCAGTGGTACACGGCGCCAGGCTGCTGCTGGCCACTGGCGTGCTGGCGTTGGTGGCGGCATGCGCCCCCCTGGGCAACGCCCATCCCGAGTACCCCGTGGGCCGGGCCCGCCTGGTGCTGGCGCCGGGGCAATGGGTGGACTTGGGGCATTCCGAAGAATCCCTGCCTTTGCTGCCGGAACTGGGTGCCACCGTGCCTTTGCAGACCCGCATTGTCGGGCTGCGCGGGCCTGGCCAGGAATGGCTGGCCGTACTGCGGATCCAGACCAACAGCACCAACTTTCCTCCGCACAACCCAACCCTCTGGACGGGCTCCTGCCCCGCGCAGCAAGGCGTCTGGGTGGAAGATGCCACTGCGGCCAGCCCGGTGCGCATTGACTGCCTGCGCTTCAAGCGCTGGGCCAACAACCGCGATGACTGGCTGGGCAAGAACCATCCCGATTGGGCCCAGTGGCTGGGCATGCACCAGGTGCAGCTGACCCGGCCTGCGTCGTACATCAGCTACCGCTATGCCACCGAAGGCGGTGCCTATGTGGCAGTGACTGCGCTGGTAGACCAGCGACTGCTCATCCCGAAAACACGCAGCAACGATGAGTTCCTGCGTTCGGGCCAGCCAGCGCAGGACTGGATGGGCCAACTGCGCACCGCCGTCCAACAAAGCGTTGGCATGCTCGATGGCCACCTGGCCGTGCCTGCTTTTCCCCTTGCTGTGTCCCCCTAAGGAGCCGTCGCCATGGATGCTGTGTCCCCCACGCTGATCAACCTGATCATTTTTGTGCTGGCCATTTACGTGGGCTACCACGTTGTCTGGACAGTGACCCCTGCACTGCACACACCGCTGATGGCGGTGACCAACGCGATTTCTGCCATCGTCATCGTGGGCGCCATGCTGGCTGCCGCCCTGACCGAAACCCCGCTGGGCAAAACCATGGGCGTGCTGGCCGTGGCGCTGGCGGCGGTCAACGTGTTTGGTGGCTTTCTGGTCACGCGCCGGATGCTCGAAATGTTCCGTAAAAAAGAACGAAAAGTGCCTGCGGCGCCCGCCAAATAAGCGCTAGCAGCTATAAAAACAGGAGCATTTCATATGAGCATGAACCTCGTCGTACTGCTGTACCTGGTGGCCAGCGTGTGCTTTATTCAGGCCCTCAAAGGGCTGTCGCACCCCACCACCTCCATCCGGGGCAACCTGTTTGGCATGGTCGGCATGGCCATCGCTGTGCTCACCACCGTGGGGCTGATCTACAGCCAGGCGCAAAGCCTGGGTGTGGACTTTGGCACCGGGCTGGTCTATGTGGTGGCGGCCCTGGTGGTGGGTGCCAGCGCAGGCACCCTGATGGCCCAGCGCGTCGAGATGACCAAGATGCCTGAGCTGGTGGCCTTCATGCACAGCATGATCGGCCTGGCTGCCGTGTTCATTGCCGTGGCCGCCGTGGCCGAGCCCTGGGCATTCCAGATTGTGGCCAAGGGGCAACCGATTCCGCTGGGCAACCGGCTGGAGCTGTTCCTGGGCGCGGCCATTGGTGCCATCACTTTCAGCGGCTCGGTCATTGCGTTTGGCAAGCTCTCGGGCAAGTACAAGTTCCGCCTGTTCCAGGGCACGCCGGTGCAGTTTTCGGGCCAGCACATGCTGAACCTGGTGCTGGGCCTGGCCACCGTGGGGCTGGGGCTGGTGTTCATGTTCACGGAGAACTGGACGGCCTTTTTCCTCATGCTGGCGCTGTCGTTTGTGCTGGGCGTGCTCATCATCATCCCCATTGGCGGGGCTGACATGCCGGTGGTGGTGTCCATGCTCAACAGCTACTCGGGCTGGGCGGCGGCGGGCATTGGTTTTTCGCTGAACAACGCCATGCTCATCATTGCTGGCTCGCTGGTGGGCAGCTCCGGGGCCATCCTGAGCTACATCATGTGCAAGGCCATGAACCGCTCGTTCTTCAACGTGATTCTGGGCGGCTTTGGTGGCGATGCCGCTGGCCCTGCTGCTGCCGGTGGCGCGCAGCAGCAGCGCAACGTCAAAAGCGGCAGCGCCGACGACGCCGCCTTCGTGCTGGGCAACGCGGAAACCGTGGTCATCGTGCCCGGCTACGGCCTGGCGGTGGCCCGCGCCCAGCATGCCGTCAAAGAGCTGGCAGCCAAGCTCACCGACAAAGGCATCACCGTCAAATACGCCATCCACCCGGTGGCAGGGCGCATGCCCGGCCACATGAACGTGCTGCTGGCCGAGGCCGAAGTGCCCTACGACCAGGTGTTCGAGATGGAAGACATCAACGGCGAGTTCGGCCAGGTGGACGTGGCCATCATTCTGGGCGCCAACGATGTGGTCAACCCCGCCGCCCACGTCAAGGGCAGCCCCATCTACGGCATGCCCATCCTGGAAGCCTACAAGGCCAAGACCGTGATCGTGAACAAGCGCTCCATGGCCTCGGGCTACGCGGGCCTGGACAACGAACTGTTCTACATGGACAAAACCATGATGGTCTTTGGTGACGCGAAAAAGGTCGTCGAAGACATGGTCAAGGCCATCGAGTGACAGACCGCTTCTGAGCACCCGGCGCGAATCGCCTTCGCGCCGCACTACAACAAAAAATGGAGAGACAAAAAATGACCGACCGCCCTTGGCTGGCCGCGTACCCGCAGGGTGTGCCTGCCGATATCGACCCCGCCCAGTACCCGTCTCTGGTGGCCTTGATGGACGAGGCGTTTGGCAAATACGCCGACCGCGTCGCCTACAGCTTCATGGGCCGGGATGTGACCTATGCAGAGACCGAGGCGCTCAGCCGCGCCCTGGCCGCTTACCTGCAAGGGCTGGGCCTGGTCAAGGGCGACCGGGTCGCCATCATGATGCCCAACGTGCCGCAGTACCCGGTGGCCGTGGCCGCCGTTTTGCGCGCGGGCTTTGTCGTGGTCAACGTGAACCCGCTGTACACGCCGCGCGAGCTGGAGCACCAGCTCAAGGACGCCGGTGCCAAGGCCATCGTCATCATCGAGAACTTTGCCTCCACGCTGCAAAGTTGCATTGCCAACACGGCGGTCAAGCATGTGGTGCTGTGCGCCATGGGCGACCAGCTTGGCTGGCTCAAGGGCGCGCTGGTCAACTACGTGGTGCGCAACGTCAAGAAAATGGTGCCTGCCTACAGCCTGCCTGACCCGGTGCGCTTCAACGATGCCATCGCCCAGGGCGAGCGCAGCAGCTTCAAGGCGCCCGACATCCGGCCCGATGACATCGCGTTGCTGCAATACACGGGCGGCACCACCGGCGTGAGCAAGGGCGCTGTGCTGTTGCACCGCAACGTGATTGCCAACGTGCTGCAGTCCGAGGCCTGGAACGCGCCCGTGATGCAGAAAATCCCGGCGCAAGAGCAGCCCACCAGCGTGTGCGCGCTGCCGCTGTACCACATCTTTGCCTTCACGGTGAACATGATGCTGTCCATGCGCACCGGCGGCAAAACCATCCTCATCCCCAACCCGCGCGACCTGCCAGCGGTGCTCAAAGAGCTGTCCCGGCACACCTTCCACAGCTTTCCGGCGGTCAACACGCTGTTCAATGGCTTGGCCAACCACCCGGATTTCAATACCGTCAACTGGAAGAACCTCAAGGTGTCGGTGGGCGGCGGTATGGCCGTGCAGGGCGCCGTGGCCAAGCTGTGGCTGGAGAAAACCGGCTGCCCCATCTGCGAGGGCTACGGCCTCTCGGAGACCAGCCCCTCGGCCAGCTGCAACCCCGTGACGGCCAAAGAGTTCA